>CAZQJB010000078.1:0-6741 GCA_964593115.1 uncultured Aquificales bacterium | reverse complement strand
TGAACTCCCCTATCTCGTCGGTGAGGTCCATTGTCTGTACGGCCATCCTGCCCACCTCGTCTGCCACAACCGAGAATCCCCTGCCCTTATCGCCGGCTTTGGCAGCCTCAATGGCGGCGTTAAGGGCCACTATCTTCGTGTGCTTGGCCACCCGCCCTATGTCCTCGCTTATCTTTGAAACGTACTTCAGGTTCTCCACCAGGCTGTTGAATTCTTTGGCAAAATTCTCGAACTGCTGAAAGAACGGCAAGAAATCCTCTTTAAAGGTCTCTAACTCTCCCACTATGCGAGACAGGTTCTCAATGTTCTCCATGATGGTCTTGTTGTTCTCTGTGAACTTGCTGATCACCTGCTGGGCAAGCTCCTCCACGATGTGAGAGGTCTCTTTGTTGGATGCCTCGAGCCTAACGGCATCGGACAAAACCTCGGACAGCTCCTCTATCAGCCTGTTCTCCATGTCCACAGCCCCTACATCATGTCTATGCCGCATTTAAGCATGTCTAAAAAAGCGAAGAACCTTGGCACGTGGTTACGGGCTATTATTGCCCCGTGTTGGGGAAGCACAGCCTCGATATCCAGGGGCTTAACCCTGGCAAGCCAAACCTTTATGGCCTTTGAAGATGACATTAGCCTCTCGTGCACCCCCTTCATCGCAGCAACGTGGGCCTCCATGTTGTCAACCACCAGCATGGGGGAGTCCATCAGGGCAATACCAATGTCCCCCGTGAAGAGAAACCTGCTCTCCCTGTCGTAGATGGAGAACTGGCCGGGGCTGTGGGCAAAGTGTGAGGGAATGAAGTCAAGGGTGGAACCGCCAATGGTCATGCTCTCACCCTCGTCCTGCAAAGGATGAGAAAGGTGCTCAAGGTTCTCGAATCCGAAATGGGGTAAAAACCTCACCCATAACCAGTGCACCACCACCTTTGCACTGGAGACCTTCCTCCAGAGAGGCAGGCTTCCTGCCACGTCGGGATCCTGGTGACACATGAAGATGTACTCTATTCTCTTTGGGTCTATGTGCTTCGAGATATTAGATATGACCTTTGGAAATATCTTGTAGCCCCCGGGATCAACTAAGATGGCCTTATTATCGTCTATGATAAGGTAGGAGTTCACCTCTACGTCCCCTCCCCCTCCGGCCCCCTGGGTGCCAAGGTAAACCACCTTGTGCTGACCGTTGTCGAAAAGCACCTGGTCTCTGGTGGCATCCAAGGAGGGATCCAGATTGTAATAACTGTTGTCAGACACTCCGCTCACCTCCACGCATAGTATTTGCACAACTCCGTGCCGTACATATCACCCCTTTTGAGTGGTGAAATCCTACGTTCTTCCCTGTACAAAATCAAGGCCCTTGCTCATAATGCCTGCCCTGGGATAGATGGAGCCGTTGGGGGTAAGGGTTAAGATACTTAACGGGAAAGGGGATAGAGATGGAAGAACTCGTGAAGACCAGGATCGAGAAACAGGTTGCCCATCTAAGCTTCAACAGGCCCCAGGTGAAGAACGCCTTTAACCTTGCCCTATGGAAGGCATTACCAAAGACCCTGCTACAGCTCAGCGAAGACCCACAGGTGAGGGTGATAGTGTTAAGGGGAGAGGGGGGCCACTTTGGTGCAGGGGCAGACATAAAAGAGATGATGGAGTACAGTTCTTCTCTACAGAAGGCCGACCTTTACAGCGCTACTGTCCACCAGTGTTTTCTCACCATGTCCCAGCTCTCTGTGCCCCTGATTGCAGCCATAGAGGGCTACGCCCTTGGTGGAGGTTTCATGGTGGCCCTCTCGTGCGACATACGGGTGGCAACCAAGAACGCCGTGTTAGGTATCCCCCTGCCACGCTTAGGTCTGTCAGTGGAGTGGATGGGCATAGCAAGATTGGTGGAGACCGTAGGGGCAGGATACGCCCGGGAGTTTCTTCTAACCGCAGATCCCATACCCGTGGATAGACTTAAGGACGCAGGGATGCTTAACTCGGTGGTAGAAGAGGATAACCTGATGGACGAGGTTGAATCCTTCGCCCAGAGAATCATTAAAAACAGTCCTCACGCCATAAGCATGACCAGGGCCGTGCTCAACGAAGTGTCGAGCCCGTCTCCAAACATGGACTTTCTCAACCGGTCCTTTGGCAGCTGCCTTGTGCATAGGGAGTTTCAGGAAGGGGCCAAGGCATTCATCGAGAAGAGGGCTCCCCGCTGGTAGTTAGGGAGAGAACACCCATCAGGGTGTTGGTGATTGCAGGGCCCACCGCCACGGGAAAGAGCGAGGTGGCGGTAGAGGTGGCAAGTCAGGCAGGTGGTGAGATAGTGAACGCCGACTCGGTCCAGCTCTACAAACACTGCGACATTGGCACCGCCAAGCCGCCCAAAGAGCTCAGGGAGATGGTCCCACATTACCTTTACGATATCCTGGAGCCGGACATCAGGTTCAGTGCCGGCGAATACGAGAAACTGGCAGAAACCATGGTGGTCTCAATCGCCAAGAGGGGTCGGCTGCCAATAGTGGTGGGGGGTACCGGGCTCTACATCAAGGCCCTGCTCTGGGGGCTCTCGATATCCGCTCGCAGAGAGCCCAGGGTGAGGGAAAGGTTAGAGAGGGAATGGCAAAGCTCAAAAGAAGGACTGTACCAAAGGCTGTTGCAGGTGGACCCAGAGTATGGGAGTAAGCTCTCGCCCAACGACAAGACCAGGATAATAAGGGCCTTGGAGATATTCGAAACAACTAACACCCCACCCTCCAGGTTCTCCCAATGGAGTCCCAAAAGCTGGATAACCCCCATAACCGTGGCCCTTGACCTGCCAAGAGAGAGATTGAAAGAGCGCATAGAAAAGAGGGCAGAGTCTATGGTAGAGATGGGCCTTATCGAAGAGACGAAGAAAATACTGTCTATGGGATACCCCAAGGACTCTCCCCCCCTCCAGGCCATTGGTTACAGGCAGGTGGTTCAACACCTTGAAGGCAAGCTATCTAAAGACCAGATGATTGCAGAGCTCAAGAAGGCCACATGGAAGTATTCGAAACGCCAGCGTACCTGGTTCAAAAAAGAGTCCTTCACCTGGGTAAACGCCGAGGAGAGGGATATCGCTGTGAAAAGAATCAAGGCCATGGTGTCACAAGAATCCAGAAAAGGATAAAGCGTGTTGCCCCCACACCATCTCATTAGTTACGGTGCAAGGTAGGTGTTCAGTTGCAAAAGACCAGGGGTTGTGGTTTAACTGCCCCTCGCATTGCGGAAGACGACATCCCAGGAAAGAGAAAGTGGCTGAAGGATAAGGAGATATTGAATGAACGAGTGGTTTAAGCTACGGGTGCTGCTCATAGTCGCCGTAGTGGCTGTGGCAGTCTGGTTTGCGTATCCCTTGGACCAAAAGATAAAGCTGGGACTTGACCTGAAGGGTGGAATGCACCTGGTTCTGGGAATAGACATGGAGAAGGCCCTCGACTCCAGCCTCGAAAAGATATCCGCATTTCTGGAAGAGGAGATGGACAGAAACAAGGTGGACTACGACTCGGTTAAGGTGCAGGGACACCGGTACATCGAGATAAAGCTGCTATTCCCAGAAGATAAGGAAAAGGTTAAGAAATACATTAAAGAGTTTCCAGAACTACACCTGGTCTCAGAGGATAAAGAGACCATAAAGGCCTCCCTCACCGACAAGGCCATCAAGAAGATATCAGAGAACGCCATCGACCAGACGCTACAGGTGATCAGAAACAGGATAGACCAGTTCGGCGTTGCAGAGCCCACCATAACCAAGGTTGGATCAGACCGTGTGCTCGTTCAGTTACCGGGCATAAAAGACCCCAAAAGGGCAATAAAGATAATAGGAAAGACCGCCCGGTTAGAGTTCAAGCTGCTTGACGACGAGAACAGCGTGCAAGACGCATTAACCAACGGGGTTCCCCCTGGAGACGAGATACTCTACGGTAAGCACAAAGATCCCCAGACAGGGGTGGTCACCAAGATTCCGTACCTTGTGAAGAAGCGGGTGTTGCTCACCGGCGATCACCTCTCGGACGCCCGGGTGAACATAGACCCAACCTACAACGAACCCTATGTCTCCATCTCTTTTGACAAGGTGGGGGCCAAGATATTCGCCCACATCACCACCCAGAATGTGAAAAAGAGACTGGCGATAATACTGGACAACGTGGTCTATTCGGCACCGGTGATCCAAGAGCCCATAACAGGGGGAAGGGCACAGATCACTGGCAGATTCACCTCTGAGGAGGCCCATGACCTGGCCATAGTGCTCAGGGCAGGTTCATTGCCTGCTCCAGTTAAGATTCTGGAGAACCGCACAGTGGGCCCATCCCTGGGACGCGACTCCATCGAGCAGGGCTTCAAGGCGGCCATCGTGGGGTTGATACTGGTGCTGCTTTTCATGGCCATCTACTACAAGGGGTCGGGACTGATCGCCGACATGGCGTTGCTGCTCAACATGGTGCTGATACTGGGGGCCCTGGCCGCTTTTCACGCAACCCTGACCCTGCCGGGCATAGCCGGAATCATATTGACCATAGGTATGTCCGTTGATGCTAACGTGCTCATATTCGAGCGTATCAGGGAAGAGCTCAGGCTTGGAAAGACCGTGAAGGCGGCCATAGACGCAGGGTTTGCAAGGGCGTTCATAACCATTCTCGACGCCAACGTAACCACACTCATCGCCGCTGTGGTGTTATTCCAGTTTGGCACAGGGCCGATCAAGGGGTTCGCAGTGACCCTGAGCATTGGTATCGTGGTGAGCATGTTCACCGCCATCGTGTTCTGCAAGACGGTGTACGACTTCATTCTTCAGCACAAGAGCCTGAAGACCCTCAGTATCTAAGGAGGATTAGCCGTGGAAATCGTAAAACCGGGAGTGATGATAGACTTCATGGCCAAGAGAAAGATGGCCTTCAGCATATCCCTGGCATTGATACTGCTTGGTATAGGGGCCATGATCTTCAACAAGGTATCTACAGGAAAGATGTTCAACTACGGCGTTGATTTTGCAGGTGGAACCCTTATCCAACTCAGGTTCGAGAAACCCGCAGACCTGGACAAGCTGAGGGATTTGCTGAAGAAGGCCGGTCTGAAAGACGTGCTTATCCAGGACTTCGGCAGCCCAAAAGAGGTCCTCATCCGTACCCAGAAGTCCTCGGGGTCCTTGAGCGGTCTTCAGGAGAAGGTGGCATCAACCATCAAGAAAGGGTATCCGGGGAATAAGTTCGAGGTGAGAAGGGTTGAGGTGGTCGGTCCCAAGGTGGGAAAGGAGCTGAAAGAGAAGGGTATGCTGGCCATCATCTACGCCCTGCTGGGCATACTGCTCTACGTATCGTGGCGATTCGAGTTCAAGTTTGCAGTGGGGGCGGTGCTGGCACTCTTCCACGATGTCACCATAACCGCGGGCATCTTCGCCCTGCTGCACAAGCAGATGGACCTGCAGATCCTGGCGGCCCTGCTCACCATAGTGGGTTACTCTCTAAACGACACCATCGTGGTTTACGACAGGATACGTGAAAACCACCCATCGGGTATCATGACATCCAAGAGGATGATCGAGGTGATAAACCGCAGCGTGAGCGAGACATTGAGCAGAACCCTGCTCACATCTCTGACCACCCTGGTGGCGGTATTGGCACTGCTATTTCTGGGGGGAGAGGTGATACGGGGATTCGCCTTGGCATTGACCATAGGAATCGTTGTGGGAACCTACTCTTCTATTTTCATAGCCAGTCCCGTGGTGGTTTACTGGTACAAGTGGGACATAAACAAGCTGATACCTTTCGTAAAGGGGGGATAGCAGAATGTACAGCCACAGGCACTTCGAGCTGATGGGCGCCGCCTTGGACAAGATAGACAGCAGGTACAGGCTGGCGGTGATCATCATGAAGAGGGCTAAGATGATCCAGGCGGGAAAACCCCCGCTAATCACCAGCAAGCACAAAAAGCCGGTGATCATAGCCCTGGACGAGTTCGTCAACGACAAGTTCACCTGGAAAGAGACCACGGAGGAGGAAGGCCAAGAGGTTGAGAAGGTGGTGGAATTCGACGAGGTATCGGCAGACATCGCTCCCCCCACCGGCGATCTCCAGTAAAAAGGGCCTGGCACCTGCCAGGTTGGTGGGGCCAGGCATCGTCCTTCTCGCAATAATCCTTGTACTGCTACTGCCCGGGGCCTCTTACCCAAACAGAAACCCCTCTTGCCGTGACGCCATAGTTATGGGCTCTATTGGCGAGCCCAAGCGCCTGATACCCATGCTGGCGTCAGACTCGGCGTCGGGAACAATATCAGGATTCATCTTCAACGGTCTTCTCAAATACGACAAGAACACAAACCTAACCGGGGACTTAGCAAAAAGCTGGGAGGTTTCCAAAGACGGCCTAACCATAACCTTCCACCTGAGAAAGGGGGTGAAGTGGCAAGACGGGGCTCCATTCACCTCCAAGGACGTTATGTTCACCCTGAAGAAGCTGAAAGACCCCAAGGTGGCAACACCTTACAGTGGCGACTACCTCATGGTCACAAGTGCAGAGGCGCCCGACAACTACACCTTCATTGTTCACTACAGCAAGCCCTTTGCCCCTGCACTCTCAAGCTGGACCATGGGGATAATACCCCAGCACATGTTGGAAGGGGTTGACCTGAACACCTGCCGGTTCAACAGGCATCCCGTGGGCACGGGCCCCTACCGGCTGGTCTCCTGGGTCACCGGCCAGAAGCTGGTGCTCGACGCTAACCCCTATTACTTCGAGGGAGAG
>CAZQJB010000077.1:0-7016 GCA_964593115.1 uncultured Aquificales bacterium | reverse complement strand
ACCGTCATGGAGTTCGTCAAAAATGTGCGGGAAGAAGGTTAGTCTTACACTTAGTCCCTAATAGGGTTTGAGCTTGGCAGTCGAAGTCCCCCCGGCAAGATTATCATGCCCCCTCTATGGCCCTTAGCAGGCCTGCTACCGTGTACTCTTTGGCCACCACGTGGACAGGCATTCCCAGCTCCCGGGCCTTGGCCTCGGTGACGGGACCGATACAGGCCACCAGCTTGCCCTCTGCAAGGCTCTGTGGAGTGCCGCCCATGATCTTGATGAAGTTCACCAGGGTGGATGGGCTGGTGAAGGTGAGAACATCTGCGTCTGACACCGCTTCTTTCAACTCTTTTGAAGGGTTAGCCGTCACCGTGCGGTAAACGCTCACCACGTCCACCTGTGCCCCTGCCTCTTTAAGTCCATCCGGCAGGGTGTTTCTGGCCACCTCTGCCCTGGGCAGCAAGACCCCGAGGCCCTTTAGCTCGCCATGCTTCTTCATGGCCTCAAGTACCGACTCGGCCACGAACTTGCCTGGCAGCAGCGAGACCTTCAGTCCCAGGTCCTCCAGCGCCTCTGCCGTGGCCGGTCCTATGGCGCATATCCTCCTTTTCTTTAGCAGAGAGAGGGGTGCTTTCACCTCTCTCATACGCCCTGTGAAGAACCTCACCCCGTTCACACTGGTGAAGATCACCCAATGGTAGGTGCTTAGCCTGTCTATGGCCTCGTCAACCGGTCTCCAGTCTCTTGGCGGTACTATCTCGATGGTGGGAAATAGTATGGGTATCCCCCCTGCGGCCTTGACCATCTCCAGCGTCTGTTGAGCCTGGTCGGCACTGCGGGTGATCACTACCCTTTTGCCCTTCAGATTCATCCTTAGTGCACCGTCTTTCCTATGCGGCTCCACCGTACCCATTTAAGCGGGTTCTTGCCGTGGGGGTTCCAGGAGAAGTAGATGATGAACGCCTTGCCTATCAGGTCCTTTCTCTTGACGAAGCCCCAGAACCTGCTGTCGTAGCTGCTGTCGCGGTTGTCTCCCATCATGAAATAGCTCTTAGGGGGCACCACTATGGGGCCGAAGTTGTCACGGGGTTGAAATGCCGCGGGGAGTACGTGTTTGTCCTCGTGGATGGCGTAGGGCTCGTCAAGGGCCTTGCCGTTTCGGTAAACCACCTTGTCCCTTACTTCTATCTTGTCGCCTGGTATGCCTATTATCCTCTTGATGTAGTCCTTGCCTTTGTCGAGGGGGAACTTGAATACCACCACGTCACCGTGTCTGGGGTCCTTGAAATGGTAGATGAACTTGTTCACCAGTATGTGGTCTCCCACGAGCAGGGTGGGGATCATTGAGCCCGAGGGTATGCGGAAAGCCTGCACGATGAAGGTTCTGACGAACAGGGCTATTATTAAGGCGATCAGTATGGACTTGGCGTAGTCGATAAACACCTCTTTGAAAGAGGCGGCCTTCTCTACCTCTTTGGCTGAACTCATTTCTCCTCCTTCAGGATGGAGAGGAAAGCCTCTTGGGGCACCTCTACCTTGCCTATCTGTTTCATGCGCTTCTTGCCCTTCTTCTGTTTCTCTAACAGCTTGCGCTTGCGGGTGATGTCTCCCCCGTAGCACTTTGCCGTCACGTTCTTGCGCAGGGGCTTTACGGTCTCGCGGGCTATTATCTTTCTTCCGATTGCGGCCTGTATGGCCACCTCGAAGAGTTGCCTGGGTATAAGCCCTTTCAGCCTTTTAGCCAGCTCCCTTCCACGTCTCTCGGCGTGGTCCCTGTGGACTATCACCGAAAGGGCATCTACCGGCTGGCCGTTCAAGAGTATGTCAAGCTTAACCATGTTGGCGGGGTTGTACCCTGCGAACTCGTAGTCCATAGAGGCGTATCCCCTGCTTAGGGATTTCAGCCTGTCGTAGAACTCCACCAGTATCTCAGAGAGTGGTAGCCTGTAGGTGAGCATAACCCTTGTGGTGTCTATGTACTCCATGCCCTCCTGGATCCCCCTTCTCTCCGTGAAGAGTCCCATAAGTGGACCCACAAACTCAGATGGGGTGATCACAGTGACCTTCACCATGGGCTCCTCTATGGTCTCTATCTCCTGGGGGGGCGGCATGTCGGTGGGGTTGTCGATGTAGATAACCGTGCCGTCGGTCTTCTTCACACGGTAGATCACCGTTGGAGAGGTGATTATCAGCTTTATCTCGAACTCCCTTTCCAACCGCTCCTGCACTATCTCCATGTGAAGCATTCCCAGGAACCCGCACCTGAAACCGAATCCCAGGGCCGCAGAGGTCTCTGGCTCGAAAGAGAAGGAGGCGTCGTTTAAGCTGAGTTTCTCAAGGGCATCCTTCAACAACTCGTAGTCTGCTGCCTCTACCGGGTAGAGCCCTGCGAACACCATGGGCTTCATCTTGGTGAATCCAGGAAAGGGGTTCTTGGTGGGATGTGATGCCAGGGTGATGGTGTCTCCAACCTGGGTGTCCCTCACCTGTTTTATTCCCGCGATGAGGTATCCCACCTCGCCTGCCGAGATCTTCTCTACCCTCACCATCTCAGGGGAGAAGACCCCCACCTCTTCCACCATGAACCGTTTCTTAGTGGACATGAGCATGATCTCGTCCCCGGGTTTCACAACCCCGTCCATCACCCTAACCGTGGTGACCACCCCCCTGTAGTTGTCGAACCAGGAGTCGAAGATGAGGGCCTTCAACGGCGCATTGGCATCGCCCTTAGGCGGTGGAACCCTCTCCACTATCGAGTCGAGCACCTGGTCTATGCCCTCTCCGGTCTTGGCGCTCACCAGTATCGCGTCTTTGGCATCTATGCCCAGCACCTGCTCGATCTCTTCTTTCACCCTGTCCGGGTCTGCGCTTGGCAGGTCTATCTTGTTGATCACCGGGATTATCTCAAGGTCGTGCTCCAGTGCCAGGTAGAGGTTTGCAATGGTCTGGGCCTCTACCCCCTGGCTGGCATCCACCACCAGCAGGGCCCCCTCGCAAGAGGCGAGGCTTCTCGACACCTCGTAGGTGAAGTCAACGTGTCCCGGGGTGTCGATCAGGTTCAAGACGTAGGGTTCGCCTTGGTAGTTGTAGTTTATGCGCACGCTTTGCGCCTTGATGGTGATGCCGCGTTCTCGCTCAAGCTCCATCTTGTCAAGGTACTGCTCTCTCATCTTTGAGCCCTGCACCGCCCCTGTGCGTTCCAGTATCCTGTCTGCAAGGGTGGACTTACCGTGGTCGATGTGGGCGATGATTGAGAAGTTCCGTATCTGTCCCTTTTGGGCGGGCTCTACCCGGGGCCTGTTCACCTTTCACTCTCCAGATACAGCCTCAGTTCGTCTATGCTCTCGAACACCTTGGTTGCGGTTATGCGCACCACCCAGTTCTCCTTCATTGGGGTGATGGCCCATACATCTACCCCTGCCTTGTATGCCTCCCACATCTCCACTGCGGTGCCCATGCTGGCAGTGGGCAGGTAGGCCACCACCAGCGCCGACTCCTTAACCAGGTCGATGTGGTAGTTGAAGGTTGAGAGCACCTCCTCCATGGGGTACTCCACGGAGTTAGGGTGGTTCTCTACCGGGCAGTAAACCTCGTGATCAGGAAAGGCCCCTTGCAGCATCTTTTTAAGCCTGCTTCGGTAGTCCTGGCTGTGTATATCTTTTCCCCTGCAGGAGCCCTGGATCACACCAGCAATGAATATCCTTCTCTTGGCCATGGCCATCCCTATTACTCCAGCCCCTTGAGGTAGGCAACGGGTCTCAGGAGGATGCCAGCCACTCCTTCAGCCGTCTCATGCCCTCTTTCAGCCTGTCCAGGGTGTTGGCGTAAGAGAACCTTATGTAGAGGTTGGTGCCGTTGCTACCGAAGTCCACCCCTGGGGTGATGCCGATGTGCGCCTCTTCAAGGGCCCTTTTGCAGAACCCGAAAGAGTCTTTGGTGTAAGCGGATACGTCGGCGTAGATGTAGAAGGCCCCCTGGGGGACGGGATTCACCGGTATGCCCATGTTTCCAAGGGCGTTCACCATGTAGTCCCTGCGCTGGCGGTAGATGGCAACCTTCTCTTTCAGTTGCCCCATCACCTGAGGGGTGAAACATGCCAGGGCGGCGTGCTGGGCCACTGCAGGGGGACAGATGAATAGGTTCTGGGCGATACACTGCATGAGACGCACCATCTCCTGGGGCACCACCATCCATCCCAGCCTCCAGCCCGTCATCAAGAAGAACTTCGAGAACCCGTTCACCACTATGGCCCTGTCGGTGAACTCCAGCACAGAGGGAAGGTGGTGGCTGGTGTAGCTTATCCCGTGGTAGATCTCGTCGGAGATGATGGTTATCCCACGTTCCGTTGCCCTCTCCACCAGCTCCCTTAGCTCGTCTGCCGAATAGACCGCCCCGGTGGGGTTCGAGGGAGAGTTCAGCACCACCACGTCTATGCCCTTCAGGTGTTGGGGCAGCACCTTGAACCCGTGCTCTGCAGACAGGTTAAGGGGCTTCCACCTGCCCCCGAAAAAGTTCACCATGTTCTTGTAGCAGGGATACCCGGGATCTGGCAGGCCGCAAGTGCCGCCCTTCTCCAGCGTTACGCGCAGCGCCGCCATCAGGGCCGGTGATGACCCAGGTGTTAACACTATTCGCTGGGGGGAGACCTCTATTCCGTACACCTCTTGGTAGTGCCTTGCTATCTGCTCTTTCAACTGGGGTATGCCCACGCTCTGGGTGTAGAAGGTGACCTTGTCTTTCAGGGCCCTTCTGCCCGCCTCGATCACCTCGTCTGGGGTGGGAAAGTCGGGCTCGCCCACCTCCATGTGCACCACGTCTATGCCCGCTGCCTCTAACTCCTTGGCGCGTTCGAGTATGTCCATGACGATGAAGGAGGATATCTCCATCTCTGCCTCCTTGTGCTCTCCTTGGGTGGAACCTACGAAATGGAGGGCATCACGGCAAGGGCTTACCTGATGGGCTTATTCTCGCCTGCAGAGCGAGCAGAATAGATCGAAGAGAACCGGGGCCTTCTCTTTCACCTCTGATGCGCTGTGGGCAAACTGGCCCCTGGGCACGATGTGATCGCCCCTAACCCATCCCTCGAAGGCCTGGGCAAACTGCTCCCTTTTGTTCTTCGAGGCGTGGGAGTCTAAGGGTGTGCCGCAGTTGAGGGTAGAGGAGATGTAGTCACCCTCTCCCAGTACCCAGTCGAGGGCGTGTCCAGTCTCGTGGAAGAGCATGATGTGCTCCTCGGGGGGCACGAAGATGTCGCGCTGAAACAGAAATATGGCCTCCATCTCGGGGTTGAAGTGGGCGTAGTGGCACGAGAGCCTTCCATCTCTCAGAAACCTGTTACGGGGCACCAACCCGTTCACAGAGGCGTCGCTGCGAAAGGCGAATATCCTCACACCTGAAAGAAGGCCGAGAATGGATGGATGCAGCCTACGCAACTGTTCTTCTATCCACTCCCGGGCACTCGAGTGGTAGCAGTGCTCTATGGTCATGGTGTTTTCTCTCCCCCTGCTTTCACAAACAATGTTGCCGCCATCGCCCCCGTGAGGAACAGGCATAGCCAGGCGAACCAGTCTCCCCACCGTGCGGCGACGGTGAGCCCCTTTCTTGGATACACCTTGTGCAGCAGCACCTCCCTTTTGAAGAGCCCTCCTCTTTCCACCACCCTTCCCCAGGGGTCCACGAAGGCAGAGATGCCCGAGTTGGTGGCCCTTACCAGCCACCTACGGTTCTCAACGGCCCTGAACACCGCCGCGGCCAGGTGCTGGTAGGGGGCCAGGGTCTTTCCAAACCAGGCGTCGTTACTCATGTTCACCAGTATTTCGGCCCCTTGCCTCACCTCGTCCCTGGCAATGCCGGGAAAGATGGCCTCGTAGCAGATGAGTATTCCCAGGTTGCCCCTGGCAAAGGGCAGGGGCCTGGTGCCGTTGCCCGGGGTGAAACCGTTCTTGAACCCAACCATCTGGGTGATGAATGGTAACACACTTTTCAGGGGCACGTACTCTCCGAAGGGAACCAGGTGAACCTTGTCGTACCAAGACAGGGTCATCCCCTTTGCGTTCAGCAGGTAGGCCCGGTTAGACGAGTAGTAGCCGTCTTGCAGCTTATGCCAGTGGTATGTGCCGACAACAGTGGGTACGCCGCACCTATCAACGGCCTTCAGGAACTGAAGGGTTCTTTCAGGTTCCTGGAAGAGGGGGAAGGGCAGCGTGGTCTCGGGAAAGACCATTAGGTCTGGCCTCTTCTTGCACCCTTCGTTGTAGATCTGCAGGTTTATCCTTGTGTTTAGCCCCACCAGCGAGGGGTCGAACTTTCTTTGAACACCTATGTCAGGCTGTAGCAGGGCCACCTTCACTGGTCTGCCATGCGCCTGGCGCTGCCCCTTGCCAAGGCCATTGATGCCGTAGGCGTAAACCAACACAAATACCAAAAGGGGTGCCAAGAGTTGCGGGTATCCTTTTCTTCTTTTCATGGCCGTGGCTGCGTCAAAGAGCGCGCCGTTCACCATGGCCACGACGAATGAGACTCCCCACACACCAAAGAGGTCTGCCACCTGGATGAGCACAGGGTGGTTCCACTGCGAGTCTCCAAGGAGCAACCAGGGGAACCCCGTGAGAAGGTGTGTTCTCAATAGCTCTCCTGCCACTATTGCAGATGGCAGGGTGAGCCAGGTGGGCAACCCCTTTCTCCACCCAGCCTGGAGTAGGGGGGCAGCCAACGCCACGAATAGCCCCAGGTAGAGTGACATTGCCACCAGCAGGAGTATGGCCACGGGTCCTGGAACCATTCTGCCGTAGGTGGAGATGGTACCGGGGATCCAGTAGAGGGCGGCCACCCAGAAGAGGGTTACCGAGAGCCACGAGAGCAGAAATCCTTTTCGCCATCCCGGCTGGTCCTGCTTCATCACTGTCATCAGGGGCAAGAGCGCCACAAAGGCGAGCCAGCCCGTGGGCCATGGGGGCATGGAGAAGAAGAGCATCACCGAGGTGAGCAGGGCGCCTGACAGGGTCATCAGGGGCTCCCTTTTCAGGGTT
>CAZQJB010000076.1:0-7042 GCA_964593115.1 uncultured Aquificales bacterium | reverse complement strand
CACCGTGGTGGTTACCGCCGGGCCCATGCTTTCTGGACGCCTGGCAAACAAGAGGCTCTCTCTGGTTAGAGACACATTCGAGGCGGTGGGGCGTTGCAAGGCGGGGCTGATAGATGAAGACGAGCTTCATACGCTTGAGTTAGAGGCTTGTCCTGGGGCCGGGTCTTGTCAAGGGCTGTACACTGCCAACACCATGGCCTGTCTTACCGAGGCAATGGGGATGTCTCTGCCGGGGTGTGGCACGGCCCCCGCGGTGCTGGCCAGGAAGCGCAGAATCGCCTTTGAGAGCGGGGTGGCGTTGATGGAGCTGCTAAGAAAGGGCGTGACCGCCCGCGATATCATGGTGAGAGAGGCCTTTCACAACGCCATCAGGGTTGACATGGCCCTTGGTGGCTCTACCAACACCGTGCTTCACCTGCTGGCCATAGCGAGGGATGCCGGTGTTGACCTGAAATTGGAGGATTTTGACAGGATAAGCCAAGAGACGCCTCACCTGTGCAGCCTGCGTCCTGGTGGTGACTACATGATGGAGGACCTGGATGCGGCTGGTGGGATTCCCGCGGTGTTCAAGAGGCTTGGCGATAAGATAGATAAGGTTGCCACCGTAAGCGGTATGACCACTTCAGAGATAGCAGAGAATGCCCAGGTTAGAGACGAGGATATAATCAGGCCCTCAGATAACCCCTACCACCCCGAGGGCGGGATAGCGGTGCTCAGGGGCAACCTTGCACCTGGGGGCTCTGTGGTGAAGCAGACTGCAGTTGCCCCAGAGGCCATGGTGCTTGAGGGCACCGCCAGGGTGTTCGACTCTGAAGAGGTGGCCATGGAGGCCATAACCTCTGGAAAGATCAAGGCAGGGGACATGGTGATAATAAGATACGAGGGACCCAAAGGGGGACCGGGGATGAGAGAGATGCTATCTCCCACCTCGGCCATAGTGGGTATGGGATTATCCACCACGGTAGGTCTCATCACCGATGGCAGGTTCTCTGGTGGCACAAAGGGGCCATGCGTGGGACACGTCTCTCCTGAGGCCATGGAGGGAGGTCCCCTTGCCCTCTTGAGGGATGGTGACACCGTTGTGATAGACATCCCCGGTAGAAGAATAGACGTCAAGCTGTCGGATGCCGAGATGGAGAAGCGCAGAAATGCCTGGACTCCTCCACCTCCCAAGGTTACAAAGGGGTATCTGGGCAGGTATGCAAAGATGGTCTCATCTGCAGATGAGGGAGCTGTTTTCAAGCAAAGCTGAAACGAGGTTGGGGGTTTTATGGAGAACCAAGAGAAGAGAGTGTTGAAGGGATACCAGATATTCTGGGAGGCCCTGCTCAGGGAAGGCGTGGAGGTGGTGTTTGGTTACCCTGGGGGATCGGTGATAAACCTGTACGATTCGTTGAAGCAATATTATCCCAGGATTCGCCATGTTCTAACGCGCCACGAACAGGCGGCGGTTCACGCTGCAGAGGGGTATGCGAGGTCAAGTGGCAGGCCAGGGGTTGTGCTTGTGACCTCGGGGCCGGGGGCCACCAACACCGTTACGGGTATAACCGATGCCTACCTTGACTCTGTTCCAGTGGTGGTGTTTACGGGTCAGGTGCCCACCACGTTGATAGGCAACGATGCCTTTCAAGAGGCCGATATCGTGGGCATAACCAGGTCTTGTACAAAGCACAACTATCTGGTCAGGGAGACCGCTGACCTTGCAAGGGTGATCAGGGAGGCCTTCTACATAGCAACGACCGGAAGACCTGGCCCCGTGCTTGTTGATATGCCTAAAGATGTTATTGTTGGTGAAGCCGAGTTTGAATATCCCGAGAAGGTGAGAATAAGGGGTTACTCTGTGAGCACAAAGGGACATCCCCACCAGGTGGAGCGTGCAGCAGAGGCCTTTGCACAGGCCAGGCGGCCCCTTATCTATGCCGGTGGAGGTGTGGTGGCTTCTAACGCCCACGAAGAGCTCAAGACCCTGGCAGAGATGACCTACACCCCGGTGACCCTTACGCTCATGGGCCTGGGTGCCTTTCCCGGAGACAGCCCATTGTTCCTGGGCATGTTGGGGATGCACGGAACCTACCTTGCAAACACAGCGGTATCCAATTGCGACCTTCTCGTATCCGTAGGGGCCAGGTTCGACGACAGGGTGACTGGAAAGGTGTCAGAGTTTGCCCCTGGGGCCAAGATAATACACATTGATATAGACCCTTCCTCTATCAGCAAGAACGTGGTTGTTGATATTCCCGTTGTTGGAGAGGCAAGGGAGGTGTTGGGACAATTGATAGGGGCTCTGCAGAAAAAGGATGTTGACTGGCGCGAGCGGCATGGCCCCTGGTTAGAGTCCATAAAGGACTGGGCCCAGGAGCACCCCTTGCAGTACACCTACGACGAGAAGGTGATAAAGCCCCAGTTCGTCGTAGAGAAGCTGTACGAGGTGACCAAAGGTGATGCCATAATCACCACAGAGGTGGGCCAGAACCAGATGTGGGCGGCGCTCTTCTATCACCACCTTCATCCACGCCGGTTCATCACTTCTGGGGGGCTAGGTACCATGGGATTCGGTTTTCCTGCTGCAATCGGGGCCCAGATAGCCAACCCCGACAAGGTTGTTATAGATATAGCGGGGGATGGCAGTATCCAGATGAACATTCAAGAGCTTGCTACAGTGGTGCAGGAGAAGATACCCGTTAAGATACTGATTCTTAACAACCGTTACCTTGGCATGGTGCGCCAGTGGCAGACCCTTTTCTTTGACAGGAACCACGCAGAGACCGACATCAGTGTTCAGCCCGACTTCGTGCAACTGGCGGCGGCTTATGGGATAAGGGCGAACAGGATAGAAAGACCAGAGGAGGTGGAGCTTGCCTTGAGAGAGATGGTGGAGACCCCTGGCCCATTCATTCTGGACGTGGTGGTGGACAGGGAGGAGAACGTGTTTCCCATGGTGCCGGCGGGAGCGGCGGTCAGCAACATGATTCTCGATGCCCCCGAGGGTGAACGGAACGGTAAGACGTTGAAGCATCTTCTGCCGCTCAACTTCCCCACGTAGCGGTGAGAGGGAGGTGGATTGGTGAATAACTTGAACAACCAAGAGAGCGAGACGAGAAAGCACACCATAGCCCTTTTAGTGGAGAACAAGCCTGGTGTCTTGGCAAGGATAGCCAGCCTGTTCAGCGCCAAGAACTACAACATACACAGCCTTTCTGTAGGTGAGACAATGGACTCATCAGTCTCTCGGATCACCATCGTCACATCGGGGCATCCCCAGATAATAGAGCAGATAATCAAGCAGCTAAGAAGGTTGATAGACGTGATAAAGGTGGTTGACTTAACCGCCTCAGGTGACAAGTTCGTTGACAGGGAGATGGTGCTGATAAAGGTTAATGCCAAGGGAGACAGCAGGGCCGAGGCCATGAGGATCTCGGACATATTCAGGGGAAAGATAGTGGATGTTAGCGCTGACACCTTCGTGATAGAGATAACCGGGGACGAGGGAAAGATAGAGGCGTTCATAGAGCTACTGAAGCCCTGTGGCATAAGGGAGATAGTCAGAACAGGCAAGGTGGCCGTAGTGAGGGGTCCAAAAAGCCTCAAGCTCACCCAGACCCCCCACCATTGAGAAAGAAGGAGGAGTTGAGACATGGCAGCAAAGGTTTACTACGATAACGATGCAGACCTCTCTCTCTTGAAAGATAAGAGGGTGGCGATAATCGGTTACGGCAGCCAGGGTCACGCCCACGCCCTTAACCTGAAAGAGAGCGGCGTGGAGGTGGTTGTGGGTCTGCACGAATCCAGCAAATCGCGCAAGGCGGCAGAGGATGCGGGTCTTAAAGTGCTCAGCGTGGCAGAGGCGGCCAGGGATGCTCAGATGGTTATGATGCTCATTCCCGACACCCTTCAGCCAAAGGTGTACGTAGAAGAGGTGGCCCCTAACTTGGGATCAGGAGATGCCATTGCCTTTGCCCACGGGTTCAACATCCATTACGGCCAGATAGTGCCCCCAGACGAGGTGGACGTTTTCATGATAGCCCCAAAGGGCCCTGGCCACCTTGTGCGCAGAACCTACCAGGAGGGTAAGGGAGTACCCTGTTTAGTGGCAGTGGAGCAGGATGCCACCGGCAAGGCCAAAGAGGTGGCATTGGCATATGCCAAGGGCATTGGGGGCACCAGGGCCGGGGTGATCGAGACCACCTTTGCAGAAGAGACAGAGACAGACCTTTTTGGAGAGCAAGTGGTTCTATGTGGTGGGGTCACGTCTTTGATAATGAAAGGGTTCGAGACCTTGGTAGAGGCGGGCTACCAGCCCGAGGTGGCCTACTTCGAGTGTTGCCACGAGCTGAAGCTCATCGTTGATCTCATATACGAGGCGGGAATAAAGGGCATGAGGTACTCCATAAGCGACACCGCCAAGTACGGGGACGTGACCAGGGGGCCAAGAATAATCAACGAGGAGACCAAGATGGAGATGGAGTACATCCTCGACGAGATACAGAGCGGCGAGTTTGCCAAGGAATGGATATTGGAGAACCAGGCTGGCCGCCCCGTTTTCAACGCCCTTCTGAAGAGGGACGCCGGGCATCTCATAGAGGAGGTGGGCGAGCAGTTGAGGGGCATGATGGCCTGGATAAAGAGATAGCAGGAGGGACCCTTTCTTGAAGACTCGCAAAGAGGGCACCCCATTCACAGCCGGAGCTTTGGGACTGGGCCTGGTATCGGGGATGGCAGGGTGGCATTTTGTCTCTTTTCTCTTTGTCTCCCTTGCCCTCTTTTTTGTCCTGTTCTTCAGGGACCCTGACAGGGATGTGCCAGATTTGCCTGGGGTTGTTGTCTCCCCCGCAGATGGTAAGGTGGTTGAGGCCAGTGAGGACCAAGAGGGCATGCACTTGGCCGTATTCATGTCCCTCTTCGATTGCCACGTGAACAGGGCCCCCATGGACGGAGAGGTGGTGGAGATAAGACGGTTCTCTGGGGGATTCAAGTCGGCAAACCTGTCTCAGGCATCGAAGAACAACAGGGTGGTGATCACCTTCAAGACAGAGGATGGTGAAATCTTCAAGGTGTCCCAAATAGCTGGTATGGTAGCCAGGAGGATAAGGTGCTGGCTCTCTGTTGGAGACAAGGTGAAGAGGGGGGAGAGGATAGGCATGATAGTTTTCGGCTCGAGGGTAGAGGTTGACATGCCCGGGGGCTTCTCGCGTTTCTCAGTGAGGGTAGGAGAGAGTTTGAAGGCCGGTGAGAGCGTAGTGGCCTTTAGGGGAGGTGAAGGTTGAGACGGGGAGTTTACATACTGCCTAATCTCATCACCACGGGAACCATATTCGGCGGGCTTTACTCTGCAATAGCGGTCTTGAAGGGCAACTTAGAGGTGGCCTCTTGGGCCATCATATTTGCCATGGTGATGGACGCCTTGGACGGCAAGGTGGCCAGAATGACGGGGGCCACCAGCTCTTTTGGTGTTCAGTACGATTCCCTATGCGATCTCGTGGCGTTCGGCTTGGCGCCGGCGCTTCTTGCCTATGCCTGGGCGCTGGGACGCCTAGGCAGAACGGGATGGATGCTTGCATTTCTTTACCTTACCTGCGGGGCCTTGCGTCTTGCCAGGTTCAACGTTCAGGCATCTCACGGGCCGAACACCAAAAGCTTCACAGGGCTGCCCATACCCGGGGCGGCAGCCGTGGTGGCGACATCGTACATCTTCACTCACAAGGTCGTCTCTATCCCTAGTCCTCAGGTAGAGGTGTTGGTAGTGGCGGCCATGGTCCTTTGTTTGGCCATTCTCATGGTGAGTAACGTTCCTTACGTTGCCTTCAAAGAGGGCCTGTTCAAGAGGCGTTATCCCTTCATCGTGCTTTTCGTGGTGATACTGGGGGTTGTGGTGGTGCTCTCGGAGCCCAAGGTGTCGCTTTGGGTTATGGCTGTGTCCTACGCCCTTTGGGGGCCTGCCTCGTGGCTGTGGGGCAAAAAGGCCGGAAAGGTACCCCAGCCTGGTGAGATGAAGGCGGAGAAGAGGGAGGGTTGATGGGGTTCTCGTGTGGGATAATCGGGCTGCCTAATGCGGGAAAATCAACAATATTCAACGCCCTCACCTCTGCGGCGGTGCCAGCGGAGTCTTACCCCTTCTGCACCATAGAGCCTAACACCGGCGTTGTGGAGGTCCCTGATCCCCGGCTTCAAGTTGTGCAGCGCTTTGTGGGTTCTGCAAAGGCCGTGCCCACGGTGATGGAGTTTGTGGACATAGCGGGACTGGTGGAGGGGGCCAGCAAAGGTGAGGGCTTGGGAAACCAGTTCTTGTCACACATAAGGGGAGTTGATGCCATTGCCCAGGTGGTGCGAGCCTTCGATAGTGGCAACGTGGCCCATGTAAGGGGCACCTTAGATCCCCTGCGCGACTGGGATACGGTAGAGATAGAGCTGATACTTGCTGACCTGGAGCTGGTAGAAAAACACCTTGCCAAGGTGAAACGCCTGGTTCAGGTTGGAAACAAGGATAAGGCAAGAGAGGCAGAGACCCTTGAGAAGGTGGCTGCATCTCTTGAGAAGGAGAGGTTTTTGTCACCGGGACAGTTCTCAGACAAGGAGCTTGCCCTATTAAAGCCCTACCAGTTGCTCACCTTGAAACCCAGGATGTGTGTGCTCAATGTGGGCGAGGGTGGTGAGCCCTCGGTGGAGATAACCCCCTTGCTCAAAAGATGCGAAGAAGAGAGGGTGCCCGTTGTGACCATAAGGGGGCAGATAGAGGCGGAGCTTTCCCAGATGGATCCTGAAGAACAGGGGCTATTCAGGGAAGAACTGGGTATGGAGGAGAGAGGCCTGGATGTTTTGATCAAGGCCGGGTACTCCCTTCTCGACCTGGTCACCTTCTTCACTGGTAACGAGAAGGAGTGCAGGGCATGGACCGTGAAGAGGGGAACTCCGGTGGTGAAGGCCGCGGGCAAGATACACACCGACATGGAGGAGGGTTTTGTCAAGGCCGAGGTGATCTCTTTTGCTCAGATAGAGGGTGTCTCATCAATGGCCGAGGCCAGGGATAAGGGCCTGATGAGGATAG
>CAZQJB010000075.1:0-7167 GCA_964593115.1 uncultured Aquificales bacterium | reverse complement strand
ATTGGTATCTTCACAATCCGAAGGCTGGTCAGCAGACGGGGGCTCTGAAGGTTGGGACTCCACCCCTGCAGGAGGTGGTGGCACCACAACAGCAGAAGATGCCTCGCGCCTCTCTTTCTCTTGTCTCAACCTCTCTTCGAGCTCGTTAACCTCTTCTTTTAACTTGCCCACACGGTCTTCCAGGTCCTTCTTCTCTTTGCGCTCCTTCTTAAGCTCTCTTCTCATGCGTAGTTGCTCGGATATGGCAACTAACCAGGCAACGATAACGCCGAAGAGGGCAGAGAAGAAAAGCCATACGAACAGGGGAAGTTCAGGGGTCTTGATGAAGTATAGGTCCACCGAAATAGGGCCCATATTCTTCAAAGAGAAGGCCACGAACACAAATATCAGTATCAAGCCAAAGAATATCCTTGCTATCGCCATCTTTACGCCTCCTTCTGCTCTTGCTCTCTTTTAGTAAAGCTGCACGGATAAAGAACGTTCAATCACTATTGCCCCTGATCTTTCTAAGGGCATCTTTCAACTTTTCGCAGGTCTTCTCAATGTGCTCAGGGACAACGGTAACATCTGCCAGAACAGGCATGAAGTTGGTGTCACCGTTCCACCTGGGCACTATGTGCACGTGAATGTGCTCTTCTAAACCTGCCCCTGCCACTCTGCCAAGGTTCACCCCTATGTTCTGGCCCTGGGGATTCAATGCCTCTTGAACCACCTGGGAGAAAAGGGTTACCCCCTCTATCAGATCGGCCCTTTCTTCGGGAGCGAGGTGCTCTAACCTCGAGACATGCCTTTTGGGAGCAACCAGTATGTGCCCCGAATTGTAAGGGAACTTGTTCATCACCACCACGAACCTCTCTTCAATGGAAACAACCAGCTCACCCTCACCCTGTGCCGCCTGGCAAAGGAAACACCCCTCGCCACCAGAGTGTTTCTCTATGTATTCCATTCTCCAAGGTGCCCAGATGTAATCCATCTAAACCCTCCTCACTCGCTCGATTATTAACACCAGCACCCACGAATGGACAAGCTCAGAATACCACCAGGACCAGTGAGACCAGCAAAGCGGCAAGGGTTGTGGCCTTGCTCAGCTCAACGGCCGCGAAGAGGTCTCTTGGGGTCACCGTATCCCTTCCATCACCTATGGGTGGCAAGGTCACGGCCTGGCCGAAATAGACACACCTGCCACCCCCCAGTTGAACCCCCAGGGCGCCAGCAAAGGCAGATTCAGGGTATCCAGAATTGGGACTCGCGGTGCATTTTGCAAACGACTTAGTGGAGCGCCAGGCACCACGGTGGTCCATGCCAACGGCCCACCCAGCCACCACAACGAGAAGGGCGGTAAGCCTTGCTGGTATGAAGTTTAGCAGGTCATCGAGCCGTGCAGCCGCCCACCCGAACTGGGCGTACTGGGGATTAAGATATCCCACCATGGAGTCCATGGTGTCAGCGGCCTTGTAGATAAATGCCAGTGGGGCACCACCCAGGGCAAAGAAGAGCAAGGGGGCCACTATGCCATCTGAAGTGTTCTCTGCAAGGCTCTCTATGGCTGCCTTTAGGATCTCGGGGGCACCCATGCGCGATGTGTCCCTGGTGACCAGAAAGGAGAGCCTGGCCCTGGCCTCTTCCAATGCCCCAGAGGAGACCGCCTCTCCAACCAACCTTGCCTCTTCCCACAGGGCCCCTCCAGCCAAGGCAGAGTATCCCAAGAAAAGGGCCACCAGCCATTGAAGATGAATCAACGAAAAGAGAAGCTGAAGCACCACCACGGAGAAAAGAACCGCCGATTCTACCCCTACCACCAGCACCACGCCCTGGGACTTTGGGGATATGGGTAGTCTTCTGCACAGGGACTCTCCCATCGAGACTAAGTCTCCCACCAGTCTCACGGGATGAAGGCGGTAGTGTGGGTCTTTGAATACGGCGTCGAGCACCACCACCGCCATGAGTACAACGGGAGAAGGATCAAACATCACGACAGATAGTTAAGCCCCTTTCACCTCTATCTCTTCTGGTCCCACCAACGAGAGTACCCTCTCTACCTTGAAATAGACCACGGTGAGATCCTCACCGGCCCTCTTGTGCATGGGGTTCCTAAGCATGGCCCTCACCTTTTCCGGGGCCCTCTCTTCTCCAGCCACCTCGAGGTAGAGGCGTATTCCCCTGTAACCAGGGCCATTCTCAATAAATAGATAGGCAGCATGTGGGTTTGACCTGAGATTGCTAAGGGTCAGGCGGTTGGCGAGAAGCAGGGCCACCCTGCCGTCGTCAAGCACCCTCGGCCTCGCATATATTGCTATGTTTGTCTTGCCCGTGGCATCGGCAGAGGCCATTATGCCCGTTCCCTCGGTATTCTCGAAGTAATCCCTCAGGTTAAGGCCTCTCAAGCTCTCTTCTCCCTGGCCTTCCTGTAAAGCTCAACGTACCTCTGGGCAGAGCCCTCCCACGAAAAGCATGTTCTTGCGGCCTTCTCAACGAGTTTGCTCCAGACCCCACCATTCCTGTAACAGGATAGTGAGCGCCTTATGGCATCTAAGAACTCGGTTGGGGTGAAACGGGTGAAGAGAAAACCGTTACCCTGGCACGTATCTGGATCGAACTCGTGTATTGTGTCTGCCAGGCCCCCTGTCTTTCTAACTACGGGTATGGTGCCGTAACGCAGGGCGATCATCTGGCCCAAACCACAAGGCTCGTAACGGGACGGCATCAGAAAGATATCAGAGCCGGCGTAGATTCGGGCTGCCAAGGTGTCGTCGTACCCTATGCGCACGTGAAGAAGCCCAGGATACTGGTGCTGAACCTCTTTCAACATGGTGTGGTATCTCTCTTCCCCAGAGCCGAGAATCACTATGGAGATACCCATGTCAACCATGTCTCCCAGCACCGAGTGAACCAGGTCTATTCCTTTTTGTGAGACCAGCCTGCCCACCATGCCTGCCAGCATGCGGGACTCGTCTTTGATCAGGCCAAGCCCTTCCATGAGCCTTCTCTTGTTCTCTGCCTTGCCCGAGAGGTCGTCGGGGCCGTAGTTTGCAAACAGCCTCTTGTCTAAGGCTGGATTCCACTGGTCGCAGTCTATGCCGTTTATCACCCCGTAAAGGTCCTGGCTGCGCATTCTCAGGACACCGTCTAAGCCGTAGCCCAGGGCCTCTGACTGTATCTCTTTGCTGTAGGTCTCACTCACGGTGTTTATGATGTCAGAGAAGACCAGCCCCCCTTTCAGGTAGTTCACGTTACCGTAGTACTCCAAGGCGTCCATGTGAAAGAGCTCCCAGCCCAGACCCACCTTGGGTAACACCTCTTTGGGGAAAACCCCCTGGTAAGCCAGGTTGTGAATGGTGAAGACCGTACCTGTGCCTTTGAAAAATGGGTCTTCAGAGAAGAGGTGTTTCAGGTAAACCGGGGCCAGGGCGGTCTCCCAGTCGTTGCAATGAACCACGTCAACCTGCCAGTTCATCTCTTTCAACGCCAGCAGGGTACCCAACGAGAGCATGGCAAAACGGTAGGGGTTGTCTGGATAATCACCCTCGGGGGTGCCGTAGGGGTTGTCACGATGAAAATAGGGGTCATAATCGAGAAGGTAAACGGGAAAACCGTGCATATTGAGCCGCTTCACGCTAACAACCCTCTCTTCACCGTCTAAGTGGATCGAAAACGAAACACCGGTCTTCTCCAGCCGCCTCTCCTCTTTTATCCTCTTGTAGAGGGGCATGAAGACGGCCACATCTTCGCCTTTCTTTTTCAAGGCCTTGGGCAGGGATTCAGAGACGTCGGCCAGACCCCCGACCTTCTCAAGAGAGGCAAACTCAGAGGTGAGAAAGGCTATCCTCAAGATGCCCTCCTCCTCTCCTCTTTCAGCTTAGAGAGGTACCTTTTCTTTGTTATCATTCTCAAGGCCTTGTTCAACCTGTCGATGAAGACGAAACCGTCTAAGTGGTCTATCTCGTGCTGAAGCATACGGGCAAGCAATCCGTGGGCCTCCCACTCTATCTCCCTCTCGTCAAGGGTCCACGCCCTAAGCAGTATCCTCTCGCTACGCCTGACATTGGCCCGTAGCCCCGGAAGGCTAAGGCAGCCCTCTTCGTCCACCGCCGAGCCATCCTTCTCTACTATCTCGGGGTTGATTAAGCAGTAAGGGCGGGGCTCTCCCTCGGGGGCACCAAGATCAAACACCAACATTCTCAGGTTCTTGCCCACCTGGGGGGCCGCCAGGCCTATGCCTTTGTAGTGATACATGGCATCGAGCATGGCCTTTGAGAACCCCGCCACTTCGCCGTTTATGCTCTTTAAGGGAGATGACCTTCTCTTGAGAACCGGGTCGGGATAGACCACGATCTCAAGAGTGCCCCCTGGAGCAATGGGCGAGTCGCTACTGGTTTGAGGCATCCCCCTCTCCCTTCTCTTCAGGCTCAGAGGGGGTCTCGGACTCATCCTTCTCCTCTTCTCCCTCTTTCATCTCTGCCTTTATCTGCTCTATCTTTGCGTTTATCTGTTCTATCTCTTTCTTGACGTCGTTTATCTCTTCGATAAAGCCCTTCACCACCTCGTCTTTCTCTATCTCTGTCTTCTCTATACTGAAAAGGTAGTCCACCCTTTCGCCAAGGTAGGTGTGAAGCTTGCCCACCCTTCTCTCAAGTGAAGCCTGCTTCACCTTCAGTTTAACGATCTCTGCAGCAGCCTCGCTACCCTTTTTAACCTTTTTCAGAAGATCACTGGCGTCCATGGTCCTTCATCCTCCTCTATTGTCTTTTTCACATCCCATGCCATACAAGGGCATTAGAAATGTATGTTGAAGGAGCGAGAAATGCAAGGGGAAAATATAACAAAAGAATTGATAGAAGAGCACGGGCTGAACGACGAGGAGTACCAGAGAATCCTTGATATTCTGGGCAGGGAACCTACCCTAACGGAGCTTGGCATATTCTCTGTGATGTGGAGCGAGCACTGCTCTTACAAGAGCTCGCGCACCCTCTTGGCCACCCTGCCCACCAAGGCCCCATGGGTGATCCAGGGGCCAGGCGAGAACGCCGGCGTCATCGCCCTGGACGACACCTGGGCCCTGGTATTCAAGATGGAGAGCCACAACCATCCCTCTTACATCGAGCCCAAACAGGGTGCCGCCACGGGAGTGGGAGGCATACTGAGAGACATATTCACCATGGGGGCACGCCCCATAGCCTCTATGGACTCTTTGAGGTTTGGAGAGCTCGATAATCCGCACAACAGGTACCTGCTGGACGGGGTGGTTGAAGGAATAGCCTGGTACGGCAACTGCATAGGCATTCCCACAGTGGCAGGTGAGATATCCTTCGACCCCGGCTACGACGGCAATCCCCTGGTTAATGCCTTCAACCTGGGGGTGGTGAAGAAGGACAAGATATTCAAGGCCCAGGCCACGGGCATAGGCAACCCCGTAATATACGCGGGATCGAAAACGGGAAGGGACGGCATACACGGTGCCACCATGGCATCCGAGGAGTTTCACGAGGACTCTCAAGAGAAACGGCCCACGGTGCAGGTGGGAGACCCCTTCACCGAAAAGCTGCTGCTCGAGGCGTGTTTAGAGGTGTTTCAGCATGACTGGGTGCTGGGCATACAGGACATGGGGGCTGCAGGGCTCACCTGTTCATCTTCTGAGATGGCTGCCCACGGTGGAACGGGAGTAGAGATAGACTTGAATCTCGTGCCCCAGCGTGAAGAAGGAATGACCCCTTACGAGATAATGCTCTCTGAATCGCAAGAGAGAATGCTGCTGGTGGCCCGCAAGGGAACAGAAGAAAAGGTGATCTCGGTCTTCAAGAAATGGGGGCTCGATGCAGTGGTTATTGGCCAGGTCTCGGGGGACGGCATGTTGAGGGTTAAGGTGGGAGAGAAGACGGTGGCAGAGATCCCGGCCCAGTCTCTCACAGACGAGACCCCCTGCTACCTCAGGCCACAAAAAGACCCCGGCAAAAGGAGCAAGAAGAGGCAGGTTTCAACCTTCTGGACAGAGAAGGGAGATCCCCACGACCCATCATACGCCTTGATGGCTCTGCTCGCCCATCCCACGGTGGCCTCGAAAGAGGGGGTATGGCGCCAGTACGACCACATGGTGCGCATAAACACCGTGGTGATGCCGGGCTCTGACGCGGCAGTGGTGAGAATAAAAGAGACCAACAAGGCCGTGGCCCTGTCCTGCGACTGCAACCCCCACTACTGTTTCCTGGACCCCTACCAGGGGGCAAAACAGGCGGTGGCAGAGGCCGCCCGTAATGTCGCCTGCTCGGGGGCCCTGCCACGGGCCATAACCAACTGCCTGAACTTTGGAAACCCCGAGAAACCAGAGGTGATGTGGGAGTTCGCCCAGGCAGTTAAGGGAATGGGAGAGGCGTGCAGGGTGCTCGAAACCCCGGTAACCGGTGGCAACGTCAGCTTCTACAACGAGACCAACGGTAAAGGCATCATGCCCACCCCCACCATTGGAATGGTGGGAATACTCGGCAACATTGACTGGGCAATAACCCAGGGTTTCAAGAAAGAAGGAGACCTGGTGGCGGTTCTTGGCAACACAAGGGGCCACATGGGTGGAAGCCTCTACCAATGGGCCCTGCATGGGGTGTTAGAGGGAGACCCACCCACTGTGGACCTGAAGGCAGAGAGAAGGCTTCACCACCTGCTGGTTGAGCTGGCAAAGAACAGGCTCTTATCGTCGGCCCACGACACCTCAGAAGGAGGGCTGGGAGTCTGCCTTGCAGAGTGCTGCATCAGCAGCCCCAGGCTGCTGGGGGCAGAGATTATGGTAGAAGACTGGAAACTCGACACAATACCCCTGCTGTTCGGCGAAGACCAGGGCAGGGTGGTGATATCGTATCTTCCGGCAAACCACGACGACATTGCAGAGCTGTGCGAAAGACACGGGATACCGCTCACCCCCGTGGGCGAGGTGACAGGGGGGGGAGAGCTGCAGATCCATACACCAGATGCGCAGATAGGCCTGCCAGTAACAGAGATGCGAAGAATGTGGCGCAGCTCGCTCTTCAGGCTCATGGGCTGGGAGATGCCAGCGGAGTAGCAGGGCTGGGCGATCTTTACTCTTGTGCACAAAAAGCCATCATCAGCCCGCAGGGAGTTGACCATGTGGTTCACATGCTAACCAAGAGCGGCCAGCGGCCTTATCACGGCCTTGATCGT
>CAZQJB010000074.1:3359-7168 GCA_964593115.1 uncultured Aquificales bacterium | reverse complement strand
AACCGGGTTTGGGAGGTATCACCCCCGCATTGCACATGACGGGCTCGACTATCACCGCCGCTATCTCACCGGGGTTATTCTCGAAGAGCCGTTCTACCGAAGAAAGCTCGTTGAAGCTGGCAATGAGGGTGTCAGAGGTGAAGCCCTGGGGCACACCAGGGGTACCGGGCAGTGCAAAGGTGAGCACCCCTGAGCCCGCCTTTGCCAAGAGGTAGTCCACGTGTCCGTGGTAACAGCCCTCGAACTTAACTATCTTTGACCTGCCGGTAACCCCACGGGCGAGGCGTATGGCGCTCATGGTGGCCTCGGTTCCAGAGTTCACGAATCTCACCATCTCAATAGAGGGCACGGCATCAACCACCTGCTTAGCCATGGTCACCTCCATTTCGGTGAGTGCCCCAAAACTGGTACCATTCTCGGCAGCCCCTTTCACCGCCTCAACAACCTCTAAATGTGCATGCCCAAGTATTAGGGGACCCCAGGACGCAACGTAGTCTATGTAACAGTTGCCATCAGCGTCCCAAACCTTAGGCCCCTCTCCCTTGGCCATCACCACGGGGGTGCCACCAACCGACTTGAACGCCCTAACGGGGCTGTTCACCCCGCCGGGCATATACCTTAACGCCTCATTGTAGATAGACTTTGACCTCTCTATCCTCATATCGCTTCTCCTTTACTCAAGACCGTACCCTACAAGAAACCTCGGGTATAAACACCTTTTTCACGCTTCTCTCGCTGGTCTCCTGGATGTACATCGTCACCCCATCTAATACGATACGCGAGTTCTCTTGGGGTATGAACCCCGTGTGGTAAAGTATGTGCCCCGCCAGGGTCTCGTAAACATCCCTCTTGTTAAACCTTAACCCCAGCCTCTCTTCTAAAACGTCGAGCTCTATTCTTGCATCAACCACGTAGCCACCCTCAACCCGCTCTATTCTCTTCTCGCCCCGAGAGAGGGAGAGATCGTACTCGTCCTCTATCTCTCCCACGAGTTCCTCGAGAATGTCCTCTACCGTGATGATTCCCACACAGGCACCGTGCTCGTTCACCACCACGGCCATCACCTGCTTCTCGGTCTGCATACGGCTCAAGAGCTCGTCCACGTAGGTGAACTCGGACACGAAAAGGGCAGGCCTGAGAAACTCTTTCACCGGGGTGTCGCCGC
Source organism: uncultured Aquificales bacterium (assembly GCA_964593115.1). Lineage (GTDB taxonomy): Bacteria > Thermosulfidibacterota > Thermosulfidibacteria > Thermosulfidibacterales > JALWSI01 > JALWSI01. Next base: position 6,003 of record CAZQJB010000074.1, on the reverse strand, counting down.
TGTCCGCCTGCATCAGGTCGTAAACCGAGACTATTCCTATTATTTTGAATATGTTACCTGAATAAACAGGCATACGCGAGAAACCATTGGTCTTAATGAACCTAACTGCCTTCGTGACCGTGTCGTCTTCGCTTAGGGCAACCACCTCTATCAGGGGCTTCATGGCCTCTCTAACCCTCACCTCACCAAAGGAGAAGATCCGCTTTATCAGTTGCTTCTCCTCTTCTAATATGTCGCTGTCCCCCGCGCTCTGGTCCAAAAGTATGCTGAGCTCATCCTTTTTCACCAAGAGGCTCTCTCTGCCTTTATCTCCATTCCCCGGGGTAAGCACCCTGGCAGTGAAGAGAATCATGCTGCTGACCGGAGAGAAGAGGTGAGAGAAAAAGCCCAGCACAGGTGACATGAGAATACTCACCTTCTCTGAGTGAGATTGGGCGTATGCCTTGGGAAGCATCTCCCCGAACAGGAGCACCAAGGGCGAGAGTATCAGCGTGGTGTAGAGCTCAGAGTTGAGATGGCAGTGGGTGCCGAGATACCAGGTTATCAGAGAGGAGTTGAGCACCACGCATAGGTTGGTTCCCAGAAGCGTGGTACCAAAAAGCCTGTCGGGATCCTCAACGAACCTATAGGCGGCCCGGCCCTTGCCCTCTTCTGCCAACCTCTTCAAGCGGATGGGGCTGCAAGAGACAAGGGCCATCTCTGTGCCCGAGAAGAAGCCCTCGAGCACGATGAGAAGAACCGCTACTAAAGCGACCCAGCCTATCTCTACCTTGCCTCCCTGGGCCTGTATCCAAAGGCCCCCTTTGCCAGCAGGGGAAAGCCCATCTCTTCCCGCTGTTTCACGTACGCCTCTGCACAGGCCCGGGCCAACTGGCGCACCCTGGCAACGTAAGAGGTTCTCTCTTTCACGCTTATGGCGTTGCGGGCATCCAATATGTTGAATATGTGGGAGCACTTCAGGCAGTAGTCGTAGGCGGGCAAGACGAGTCCCTTCTCAATGAGCCTCCGGGACTCCTCTTCGCACATCTCGAACATCTTGAAATGCATGGCAACGTCTGCATCCTCAAAGTTGAAGTGAGACCACTCCACCTCCCCCTGGTGGTGCACATCGCCGTAGGTCACGTTGTCTGCCCACACCAAGTCGAATACGCTGTCCACTCCCTGTATGTACATGGCGATACGCTCTAACCCATAGGTCAACTCAACGCACACCGGTTTCAGGTCTATTCCTCCAGCCTGCTGGAAGTAGGTGAACTGGGTTATCTCCATGCCATCAAGCCAGACCTCCCAACCAATACCCCAGGCTCCCAGGGTTGGTGACTCCCAGTCGTCCTCCACAAACCTGATGTCGTGCTTCATGGGGTCTATTCCCAAGGCCCTCAAGCTGTCCAGGTAGAGTTCTTGAACGTCAACTGGAGAGGGCTTCAAGATGACCTGGTACTGGTAGTAGTGTTGCAGCCTGTTGGGATTCTCTCCGTACCTTCCATCGGTGGGGCGGCGGGAAGGCTCCACGTAAGCCACCCTCCAGGGCTCTGGTCCCAGCACCCTGAGCAGAGTGGCGGGGTTCATGGTGCCTGCCCCCACCTCCACGTCGTAAGGCTGTTGAATAATGCAGTCTCTCTCTGCCCAGAATCTCTCCAGGGTGATAACCACCTCTTGGTATGTCATCATCTCTATCTGCTCCTCCTTCTGTGCGCCGGTTAAGGTGAAGTATAGATAACCCTTTTTGCAAGTGTCAATTGCCCAAAGAGTTTACTTCTGGGGACTCCACCGGTATTCAAGGTGACCATGGGCATAGTGAAGGTTGACATGAGTTCGGCAAAACACCTGCTATTGACGGCCTTCGAGCTGATGCTCAAAGGGCTGGGGCCCCAGCACTGGTGGCCAGGGGAGTCTCCCTTCGAGGTGATGGTGGGGGCGGTGCTCACCCAGAACACCTCGTGGAGCAACGTCGAGAGGGCAATAGCAAATCTTAAGGGGGCAGGAGTGCTGTCACCTGTGGAGATGTCCTCTCTGCCTCCAGAAAAACTTGCCAAGTTAATAAGGCCCTCTGGATTCTACAACCTGAAAGAGAAACGGTTAAGGGCCCTTCTAAGCCTGCTGGTGGGGGAGTTTTGCGGAAACATAGAGACCATGAGAGCCATACCGGGACACAGGTTGAGACCCCTGCTTTTGGGGATCCCTGGAATAGGACCGGAGACCGCCGATTCTATCCTGCTCTACGCCCTGGAGAAGCCATTTTTCGTGGTAGATGCCTACACAAAGAGAATACTGGAACGCATGGGCATAATGGAGGAAGATGCCCCCTATTCCCATGTACAGCGACTGTTCATGGAAAACTTGCCGGCAAGCACAGAACTGTACAATGAGTTTCACGCCCTGCTGGTGGTGTTAGGCAAGGAGTTATGCAAGAAAAATAGACCAACCTGCCATAACTGCCCCCTATCTCCCCTTTGCTCAAAAGGTGTTGAACGGTACCCTCCCTTGGGCTATCCTGATAGCCACGTTACAGGGGAAGAGTGCGAAACCTAAAAACTGCTAATATTCTAAAGAACCGGCCTGTTGCAAGGTAGGTGCAGGTTGGGTATAAGCACCCCCCTGTTGCTGGAGAGACAAGCAGGTAAAGGAGACCACAGATGGCGAG
>CAZQJB010000074.1:0-3349 GCA_964593115.1 uncultured Aquificales bacterium | reverse complement strand
AAAGGGCCCATGTCTGGGCATAGGATAAGCCACGCCCACAACGTATCCAAGAGAAGGTTCATGCCCAACATCCAGAGGGTGAAGGTTGTGATGCCCAACGGCCAGGTGAAGAGGATAAAGGTTTGCACCAAGTGCCTTAAAGCCGGCAAGGTGGTAAAGGCTTAACGAGAGGGGAATAGAGATGCCCAAGATGAAGACGAACAGAAGCGCGGCCAAGAGGTTCAAGGTTACGGGCAAGGGCAGGATAATGAGGCGCAAGGCAGGAAAGAGCCACCTGCTCGAAGAGAAACCCGCGAAAAGGAAGAGAAGGTTACGCAATTCCGCAGAGCTCCCCAAGGAGGAGCTGAAGCGGGTGAGAAGGATGCTTCCCTACATCTGAGGAGGATAGAGAGAATGCCCAGGGCAAAAGGCGGAACAAAGAGAAGAAGAAGGCACAAGAAGTGGCTAAAGATGGCCAAGGGCAACTGGGGTGCCCGAGGCAATCTGTACGGCATGGCCAAAGAGACGGTTATCAAGGGGCAAACCTATGCCTACAGAGACAGGAAGAACCGCAAACGCGACTTCAGGCGTCTCTGGATAACAAGGATAAGCGCAGCGGCTCGCCAAGAGGGGCTATCGTACAGCCAGTTCATGGGGGGGCTCAACAAGGCAGGCATAGTGATCAACCGCAAGATGCTGTCAGAGATGGCCATTCACGAACCAGAGGCATTCAAAAGCTTAATAGAGGAAGCTAAGTCTGCAATAAGCTGAAAGGGGTAGCACCTCGCCGTGAAATTCGTGGCAGTTCTGGGTATGGGCCGTTTCGGCACCAGTGTAGCCCGTACCCTTGCCGAGATGGGTTGCCAGGTACTGGCCATAGACCGCCGGGAGGACAGGATACGCGAGATAGAGGGGGTGGTCACCCAGGCGGTGCAGATGGACGCAACTGATGAGCGTGCCCTTCGTGCCGTTGGAATAAAAGACGTTGACGCCGCAGTGGTTGCCATAGGCGCAGGGATGGAGGCCAGCATACTGGCATCGCTGCTTCTGAAAGAGGTTGGCGTTCCCTACGTCATCTCCAAGGCGGTAACAGCAACCCACGGCAGGGTGCTCGAAAAGATTGGCTGTGACAGGGTGGTCTTTCCCGAGATAGAGATGGGGGTAAGGGTGGCCAGGCGCATAGTCTCTCCAGGGGTGCTGGACGAACTTGGCCTCGAAGGAGACTACGGGGTGTTCGAGCTACAAGTGCCCCCACAACTCAGTGACAAGAGCATAAAGGACATAGACTTCAGAAACAGGTACGGCCTGACCATAATAGCCATAAAGAGCGGCGACAAAGAGATAAACATAGCCCCCCAACCCACAGACAGGCTAAGGGAGGGGGACATCATAGTGGTCATTGGAAGCAAAGAGAAGGCAGACCAGTTCGACACAAGGGTTCAGCAAAAGTGACCTGCAAAAACCTTCCTTAGAAAGAAAGAGGGGTTCACCATTGCAAGAGAGACTCGAAGAGATAGAAAAACGGTTCAAGCAAGAGCTATCAGAGGTCTCTTCCCTTAAGGAACTAAGAGAGCTCAAGGTGAGGTACCTTGGCAAGAAGGGCAGCATCTCGCAGCTTGCAAGGCAGCTCGGCAGCATACCTCCCGAGGAGCGCCCTTTTGTGGGAGAGGCCATAAACCGCCTGAAAAAGTCGGCAGAAAAGGCGATCAAGGATGCAGAGTCGAGGGTGAAGGAAGAGGAGGAGAGGCTATCCCTGCAAAGGGAGGCCCTTGACATAACACTGCCCGGCCGCCAGCCCATGGTGGGCTCTCTTCATCCAGTGACCCTGGTGATGGAGGAGATAGAGAAGATATTCGTCTCTTTCGGATTCCAGGTGGCAGAGGGGCCAGAGATAGAGGTGGACTACTACAACTTTGAGGCCCTGAACATACCCCTGGACCACCCCGCCAGGGACATGCAGGACACCTTTTACATCTCGGACGAGCTTCTGCTTAGAACCCACACATCGCCTGTGCAGATGAGGATAATGGAGAAGTACACCCCTCCCATACGCATAATAGCACCTGGCAAGGTGTACAGGTGTGACGCCGACGTGAGCCACACCCCCATGTTCCATCAGGTAGAAGGGCTTATGGTTGGAGAAGACGTCACCTTCACCCAGCTCAAAGGGCTGCTCGAGAATTTCGCAAGAAGGGTGTTCGGAGAGACCAAGGTGCGTTTCAGGCCCAGCTTCTTCCCATTCACCGAGCCCAGCGCCGAGATGGACATAGGATGCGTCATCTGCAACGGGAAAGGATGCCGGGTATGTGGCCATTCGGGTTGGCTCGAAATACTGGGATGCGGGATGGTTGACCCGGCCCTCTACAGGTACGCAGGGGCGGCATACGACCCCGAGAAGATAACCGGCTTCGCCTTCGGCCTGGGAGTGGAACGCATAGCCATGCTAAAGTACGGCATAAACGACATAAGGCTATTTTACGATAACGATCTGGGCTTTCTCGGCCAGTTCGCCTACGAGAGGTGAGCACCATGCTTGTCAGCTACAACTGGTTGAACGAGTTTGTATCTTGTGACGACCACTCTGCCGAAGAGATAGGCGAACTTATCACCATGGCAGGGGTGGAGGTAGAGGGAGTAGAAGACCTCTCAGAGGGGCTCAACAAGGTGGTGGCCGGCGTAATCACCAATGCCAACCCCCACCCCAAAAACAGAAACTGGATGGTATGCACCGTATCCACGGGAGCAGAAGAGGTTACGATAGTTAGCGGGGCCCCATACCTAAAGGTCGGCAAAAAGGTGGTACTTGCCCTTCCTGGAGCCCGGTTGCCCAACGGCAGCACCGTGGAGACGGTGGAACTGAAGGGAGTTGAATCACAGGGGAACCTTGTCTCTGAAATAGAGCTTGGTCTGGCAGAAGAGGGAGAGGTGGAGACCGTCATATTTTTGGACGACAAGGTGGAACCCGGAAGCGATGTGACCTCTCTGCTCTTCATGAACGACAAGATTCTCGAGGTGTCTCCCACCCCTAACCGCCCTGACTGCCTGGGAATACTGGGAGTGGCAAGAGAGGTCTCCACGATACTGGGAAGGCCCCTCACCCTGCCCACCACCCATTGTGAAGAGATGGAGAGGGATGCCTCGGAGTACGTAAAGGTGAAGATAACCGAGCCCCATCTCTGTCCCAGGTATGCAGCGAGGTACGTTGAAGGGGTGACCGTGGCCCCCTCGCCCCTGTGGATGAAGGTGAGGGTGAAGAGCGCTGGGATGAGACCAATAAACAACCTCGTTGACGTCACCAACTACGTGCTCATGGAGCTGGGGCACCCCCTGCACGCCTTCGACTACGACGACCTGGATGAACACCAGATAG
>CAZQJB010000073.1:0-7178 GCA_964593115.1 uncultured Aquificales bacterium | reverse complement strand
GTTCAGGCAGAGCGGGGTGTTCAGAGAGGGCAAAGAGGTTGAAGAGCGGGTTATGGACAGGATGGACCTGGAGAGGGAGAGAGGGATAACCATCGCCGCAAAGAACTGTTCCATCTATTGGAATGGTGTGAAGATAAACATAGTTGACACCCCTGGCCATGCAGACTTCGGGGGAGAGGTTGAGCGGGCATTGTGCATGGTTGACGGGGCTCTTCTGTTAGTTGACGCCGCAGAGGGCCCACTGCCCCAGACCCGCTTTGTGCTCAAAAAGGCCTTAGAGCGCAACCTGAGGCTGATGGTGCTGATCAATAAGGTTGACAGGCAAGACGCCAGGCCCACCGAGGTGCTCGACGAGATCTACGACCTCTTCATAGACCTGGGGGCATCTGACGAGCAGATAGAGTTTCCCGTCTTCTACACCGTGGGAAGGCAAGGGGTTTCAAAGGGGGAGCCAAACGAAGATTGGCAAGACCTGTCTCCAGTTCTAAATGCTATTTTAAGGTATATTCCAGCCCCGGAGTCTGATATTGACAAGCCTTTCCAGATGCTTGTGTCAGATCTTGATTACTCTGACTACCTGAACAGGCTGGCAGTGGGCCGTGTGGTGAACGGCAGGGCCCACATCAACGAGACCCTGGTCTGCATAGACCGCCAGGGGCAGCATATTCCCCTTAGGGTAACAAGCTTTCAGGCCTACCACGGCCCTGTGTTCAAAGAGGTGGAAGAGGTGGTTGCCGGTGACATCGTTGTGCTGGCAGGAATCGAGAACGTCTGCATCGGCGACACCATAGCCTCGCAGGAGGCACCAGTGGCCCTGCCCAGGATAGAGGTTGAAGAGCCCACTGTCTCTATGCTCTTCACCGTGAACACGGGCCCCTTTGCAGGCAAAGAGGGACGTTTCGTGCAGTCGAGCAAGCTGAGAGAGCGGCTCTTAAAGGAATCGCTGAAGAACGTTTCCATTCGGGTAGAGGAGAATCCCCATGGCGATGGCCTATTGGTGAAGGGCAGGGGTGAGCTTCAGATGGCGGTGCTGATAGAGAGCATGCGCCGCGAGGGCTACGAGTTCTGCGTGGGAAGGCCCAAGGTCATACTGAAAGAGAGAAACGGCAAGGTGCTTGAGCCCATAGAGCATCTTTTCGTTGACTGTGACGAGGGGTTCACCGGGGTGGTCACCGAGCGCCTCTCGCAGCGTAAGGCCCAGATGGTGAACTTAGAGAAGAGGGGTTCTGGCCGGGTGAGGATCGAGTTTCTCGTTCCTTCACGCGCTCTAATAGGGTACCGCGACCAGTTCTTGACCGACACCAAGGGCACGGGGATCATGAGCTCTTACCTGCACGGGTATGAGGAGCACAGGGGAGAGATACCCTCGCGGTTCTCGGGTTCCATCGTCTGCGACAGGGAGGGAGTGGCCGTTGCATACGCCCTCTTTCACCTGGAGGCCAGGGGAGAGCTGTTCATCACCCCTGGAACCCCTGTTTACGAGGGCATGATCATAGGCGAGCACAACAGGGATAAGGACATAGACGTGAACCCATGCAAGGGAAAGAAACTGACCAACATGAGGGCGGCAGGCAAAGACGACAACGTGCTCTTGAAGCCGGTGCGCCCCCTGAGCATCGAGAGGGCCATCACCTTCATAAAGGACGACGAGATGGTAGAGATAACCCCAAGCTCGATACGGTTAAGAAAGCGCGTGCTCTCTGCCCAGGCAAGGCGCCATCCCAACAGCCAGTTCTTGAAGGCAGGTTGATAACAGCCCGCAGCTAAAAAGAGGGGGGAGCAGATGCTCCCCCCTCTCTCGTTCTGGTTCTCTATTACACGCCGAAGTAGAGGGCGAACTCGTAGGGATGGGGGCGAAGCCTTATGGCGTCGATCTCGTTCTCCCTCTTGTACTCGATGTAGGTCTCGATGAGGTCTTCGGTGAAGACGTCGCCCTTGCGGAGGAACTCGTTGTCCTTCTCCAGCGCATCAATGGCCTCTTCCAGGGAGCCTGGGGTCTGGGGAACGCTTGCAAGCTCCTCGGGGGGCAGGCTGTAGATGTCCTTGTCCAGGGGCTCGCCTGGATCAAGCTTGTTCTCGATGCCGTCGAGTCCCGCCATGAGCAGTGCAGAGAATGCAAGGTAGCCACAGCTTGTGGGATCGGGGAAGCGCACCTCGACCCTCTTGGTCTTGGGGTTGGGTGAGTACATGGGGATACGGCAGGCGGCGCTACGGTTTCTGCTGGAGTATGCGAGACGCACAGGGGCCTCGAAACCGGGCACCAGGCGCCTGTAGGAGTTGGTGGTGGGGTTGGTGAATGCGCAGATGGCGTGGGCGTGTTTCAGTATGCCGGCGATGAAGTTTAGCCCCAGCTCAGAGAAGCCCGCGTACTCGGAGCCCGCGAAGAGAGGGGTGTCGTCTTTCCACAGCGAGACGTGAACGTGCATGCCCGTTCCGTTGTCGTCGAAGACGGGCTTGGGCATGAAGGTGGCGGTGAGGCCGTGCTGCTTGGCAACGTTCTTAACCACGTACTTGTACTTCATCACGTTGTCGCCCATCACCCTCAGCGGTGCGAATCTCATGTCTATCTCGGCCTGCCCGGCTGTGGCCACCTCGTGGTGGTGAACCTCGATGTGAACGCCCATGTCTATCATGGCCTTCACCATGTCGCTTCTCACATCCTGCATCTGGTCGTGGGGAGGTACCGGGAAGTAGCCCTCTTTGTGGTTGATCTTGTAACCTAAGTTGGGCATCTCGTCGCGGTCGGTGTTCCACCATCCCTCGATGGAGTCCACCTGGTGGTAGCTGTAGTTTCTGTCGTAGCCGAAGCGCACGTCGTCGAACACGAAGAACTCAAGCTCTGGCCCGAAGTATGCAACGTTGGCGAAGCCAAGGGACTTCAAGTAGTTCTCGGCCTTCTTGGCAACGTAGCGGGGATCCCTTGTGTAGGGCTCTTTGGTGATGGGATCGACCACGTCGCACATCACAGCCAGGGTCGGGTCTTTGAAGAAGGGGTCTATGAAGGCTCCCTCCAGGTCGGGGAATATGAGCATGTCGCTCATGTGGATGCTCTGCCAGCCCCTGATGGACGAACCGTCGAAGCCCAGGCCGTCCTCAAATATCCCCTCGCTCACCTCTTCCACGGGGAGGGTGAAATGCTGCCAGGTTCCAAACAGGTCGCAGAACCTTACATCAACAAACCTCACCTCTCCACTCTTGGCCATTTTGAGAAACTCTTCCTTCGTCATACAGCAACTCCTCCTCTTATGGTATGTTACTCGTTCTACTTCTTTTAATCCTCTTCGTCAAAGGTGTTGAACCCCAATATTCTCTTGCAGATCGTTTCCACCTTCTCTGACAGGTGCTTCTTATGCTTTTCGTAGCTCTCTATTATCTCCTTCAACCTCTTGTCGTTGTCGAACCAGTCCCTCAGCAGCGCCTCTGTCACCTCAAGGTGAAACTGAAGCCCGTAGGCGTTCTTGTACCTGAATGCCTGGTTTCTGCACAGGGGGGCCTTGAAGAGCAGGCTGCCCCCTTCAGGCACCTCGAAGGTGTCTCCATGCCACTGGAACACCTGGAGCTGGCTGGGAAAGTCCCAGAATAGCTCGTCGGCCCTGCCCTCGGTGGTTATGTGAACCGGGTACCAACCTATCTCTTCCACCGGTGCCTTTGTCACCTTTGCGCCGCAGGCCCGGGCTATCATCTGTGCTCCAAGGCAGATGCCCAGCACGGGCACCCCTGCCTCTATGGCCTCTCTTAAAAACTCCGCCTCTTCCCTCAAAAATGGGTAGGCGTGGTCTTCGTAAACGTTCATTGGGCCTCCCATGGAGACCACTGCCCGGTAGCCATCCACCGCCGGCAGGGCCTTCCCCTCGTATAGGGAAAGCACCTCGACCTGGGCACCTGCCTGCTCAAAGCCCTCTTTCAGGGTACCTGGCCCTTCTGATTCCACGTGTTTTATCACCAGAACCTTCACGGCCTACCTCCAAGGGCCTGGGGCATGGTTGATGGTTCAATCACCGTAGGCCGCCTCCTTGTGCTGAGACAGGTCGAGGCCAGTCACCTCGTCCTCCTTGGAGACCCTCATGCCCAGGGTGGAGTCAACCACTTTGTAGATGACTATGGTGAGGGCAACCGAGTAGGCGAGGGTGGCCAGTATGCCCACCACCTGTGCAACCACGAGATGGCTGCCTCCGTAGAGCAGGCCGTTTGCGCCGCCACTGTTCACGGCCTTGGTGGCTAAAAGGCCCACCATGAAGGTGCCCAGCATTCCGCCTATCCCGTGAACGCCGAACACGTCCAGTGAGTCGTCGTATCCGAACCTCTGTTTCACCACCGCCACCATGAAGTAGCAGACTATGCCAGCCGAGATGCCGATGAGCATGGCAGAGAGGGGGGTGACGAAACCTGCAGCAGGGGTGATGGTTGCAAGCCCCGCCACAACGCCTGTGGCGGTGCCCAGGCTGGTGGGTGCCTTGTTGAGCATCCACTCGATAAGGGCCCAGGTGAGGCCAGCGGCTGCCGCCGAGGTGTTGGTGGCCACGAAGGCGCTGGTTGCCACCCCGTTCGCCGCCAGGGCGCTGCCCGCGTTGAAGCCGAACCAACCGAACCAGAGCAGGGTGAGCCCCAGGTAGGTCATTGGCAGGTTGTGGGGTGTGAAGGCGTGGTGAGGGTATCCCTCCCTTTTGCCCATGAGCACGCATAGTACCAGCGCCGCGATTCCTGCGCTCAGGTGCACCACCATGCCCCCTGCAAAGTCCAGGGTGCCCAGGCTGTGTAGCCAGCCCCCCTGGCCCCAGATCCAGTGGGCCAGGGGGTCGTAAACCACTATGGCCCAGAGAAGCGAGAAGACGAAGAAGGCCGAGAACTTTATCCTCTCGGCGAAGGCCCCTATGATGAGGGCAGGGGTGATTGCGGCGAACATGCACTGGAATATCATGAAGGCCTGGTGGGGAATGGTGGACGAGTAGGCGGCGTAGGGCTTAACACCAACGCCGTGGAGGCCTATCCACTGCAACCCTCCTATTATGCCTCCGCCAATGTCAGGGCCAAAGGCAAGGGAGTAACCGAAGAGTATCCATTGCAGGCTGATGGCGCAGGCCAGTATCAGGCACTGCATTATGATGGAGAGAACGTTTTTTGCCCTAACCAGGCCACCGTAGAATAGTGCCAGTCCCAGGGTCATCAGCATGACCAATGCCGCAGAGAACAGCACGAATACCGTATCACCGGCGTTTATCATAGAACAGTCCTCCTTTCTAAACGACCGTGCATAGTTTTTTTAAGCCCTACATTTTCGGGCTTGCTATGGTGAAAAATCGCTCTTTCTATCCCAGACGCTTCATAGACACCAAGAAGAAGCGTCCCTCAGGGAAAAGCAATAACCGTGCCATGATTTGAGGATGCCGTTTTAAGTGACTGTTCTCAAAGGCGATAACTGATAATGTTCTGCTTTATTGATATTGTGAGCTAAGATATTTCCTACCCTAAGGTAGCTTAGCAGTGATAAACACCACCGTGGCGTGGTTTTTACCCTGGGTGGTGGGGCCTGGTGCCGGGTCGCCCGGCACCAGGTTGCCGTCTATATCTTGTATCCCTCTTCTCCGTGCAGCTCTAAGTCTATGCCAACCTGTTCCACCTCGGGCTCTACCCTGAGACCCATGGTGGCATCCAGCACCTTCAGTATGAGGTACGTGAGCACGAAGGCGTAAACTATGGTGACCCCCGAGGCCATGGCCTGCTTACCGAACTGGGCGGCAGATCCCGTGAACAGCCCCTTGGCCCCTACGGTGGCTATCAGCCCCGTGGCCAGGGCTCCCCAGAGTCCGCCCATGCCGTGTACGCCGAAGGCGTCAAGGGAGTCGTCGTATCCCAGTCTCATCTTTAGCACCACGGCCCCGTAGCAGATGATGCTTACCGTGGCCCCGATGAAGATGGCACCGGGTACGCTTACGAAGCCCGCCGCGGGGGTGATGGCAACCAGTCCGGCCACCAGCCCCGAGCAGAATCCTATGGTGCTTGCCTTGCCGTGGGAGATGTACTCGATGAGCATCCAGGAGACGGCAGCGGTGGCTGCAGCCACGTGGGTGTTCACGAATGCCAGGGCAGAGAGCTTGCCAGAGGTGAGGGCGCTACCTGCGTTGAAGCCGAACCACCCGAACCAGAGCAACCCTGCCCCGATTGCGGTCAGCACCACGTTGTTTGGCATTATGGGCTCTCTTAAGAAGCTCTTTCTTCTGCCCAGCACCAGTGCCGCCGCCAGGGCCGAGATTCCCGCATTGATGTGAACCACTGTGCCTCCTGCAAAGTCCAGTGCGCCCAGGTTGGCAAGCCATCCCCCCTGTCCCCATACCCAGTGGCAGACGGGATCGTAGATCAAGGTTGCCCAGAGCAGAATGAAGACCACGTAGGTGGAGAACTTCATTCTCTCCACCAGGGCACCTGAGATGAGGGCAGGGGTGATGACGGCGAACATCATCTGGAAGGCCATGAACACCAGGTGCGGCACAGTGGGGGCATAGATGGAACTGGGATTCATGCCCACCCCCTTCAGGAATGCAAAGTTGAGTCCCCCGATGAAGTGGCCTATGTCGTTCCCGAAGGCCAGCGAGTAGCCAAAGAGGACCCAGTGCAGGGTGATGACCCCCAGGGCAACCATGCTCATCATCAGGGCGTTCAGCACGTTCCGGCTTCTCACCATGCCCCCGTAGAAGAAGGCGAGTCCTGGGGTCATGAGCATAACCAGTGCGGTAGATATTAGAAGCCAGGTGGTGTCTGCCCCGTTCACCTGGCCCCCCTGGGAGGCCAGGGCCAGTGAGGGGGTGAGCAGCAAGATCGCAACTGCAATTGATGAGTATCTCTTCATCTTCTCTATTCCTCCTTTATTTTTAGATAGTAAACCTGTTCTTGGATTTTTGCACACCGTGTCTCTTCACCTATCTGCACGGTTTTTAACCCGGGGCGTGTGGCCCCTTTGCTAAGCTAAGGCGGGTTTGGCAGCAGGGCTCTCTACCTTGGCTACAAGGCCTCTTCGCCCCTCTCCCCTGTCCTTATTCTCACCGAGTCCATCACCTCGGTGATGAACACCTTACCGTCGCCTATCTTGCCTGTTCTTGCGGTCTCCAGCACCTTGGCCACCACCTCGTCAACCAGGTCGTCGCTAACCACCACCTCGAGCTTCACCTTGGGGAGAAAATCCA
>CAZQJB010000072.1:0-7384 GCA_964593115.1 uncultured Aquificales bacterium | reverse complement strand
TGGCCACGTTCAGTGAATCGGCTCTTCCCCTCATGGGTATCTTCACCCTGATCTCTGCGCCGTCCATCCAGGTGGGGCTTAGCCCCTGGTGCTCGTTACCCACGGCAACCGCCACGGCCCCGTCTCCCATGGGGGCGCAGGTGTAAACGGTCTCTCCCCGGGGGGTTGCGGCCACCACCTTCACCTTGTTGCTCTTCAGCCACCTTAGGGCCTCGTTTGATGCAACCTGGGCCACCCTTACCGAGAAGAGGGTGCCCAGGCTCGACCTAACCACGTTGGGGTTGGTCAGGTCTGTGGCGGTGTCGCAGATGATCACACCCTGGCAGCCCACGGCATCGGCGGTTCTCAGCATGGCCCCTATGTTTCCTGGCTTCTCCACCCCCTCGATCACGAGGAACAGCGAACTCTCTAAGACAGGCCAGTCTCTCAGAGAGAAGCCAGGGGTTTTCATCACCATGATGATGCCGCTATTCGAGTCCCTGTAAGCCACCTTCGAAAAGGCCTTCTCCCCCAGCTCTATCACTTGTGCCCCCATCTCGTTGCACCTCTGTACAAGACCCTCTTCCACAGGCGACGGTTGGGGTAGCCGGTAGAAGAGGTGGGTGGGGGTTGCCCCAGAGTCAAGGGCCATTGCCACCTCTTTAGTACCCTCTATTAGCATCAGCCCCTCTTCACGGCGCCTGCCTGGCTTGTAGAGCTGGTTCAACCACTTGACCTTGGGATTGGCGGGACTGGTGACAAGGGGTATCCTCATGCCCCTTCCCTCAGGCTTAGCATCCAGTCCAGCCTGCACACCCACGACCGGTTCCTGTTGGAGGCGTTGGAGAACTCTGCGTATATCTTGTCTCCAGGCGAGAAGACGCTCTTTGCCACCACCCCCTCCACGGCGCACTTCTGCTCTCCCCCCTTCAGGTAGGTGTAAGAGACCGGTTCTCCTCTCTCCATGGTGTGTTGCAATAGCCTCACCTTGTCTGCCACCCTGTTGCCTGCCCCTGCAAGGGCGTGTTCGAGGCTGAACCTTTTCATGTGCAAGACCGGTCCCCATCGTTCAAGCAGTTCTCCTAAATAGGTGAAGCGGTCTATTCCCATCTTGCCAGCCATGCGGCTCATGACGAAGGCGGTGTGCCTGGCATCGTGCAGGGCCCTGTGCTGTCCCTTGAAAGGGCTTCTCCAGACCTTGCAGAGGTTTTCGAGGCTGTGGCTTCTAAGCTCGGGGAAGTGCCTTTTGGAAACCTGGCAGGTGTCTATTATCCTGTTCTCCCACAGGGGTTCTCCCATGCGTTGAAGGTGTACCGATATTATCATCAAATCGAAAGAGGCGTTGTGTGCTACAAGAACCGACCCCTTACAAAACTCCTTGAACTCAGAGAGAACTCTTTCTATTTCTGGAGCATGCTTCACCATTTCCTGAGATATGCCGTGTACCTTCAGGGCATCTTCGGGTATCTGTTCCCAGGGCCTTGCCAGGGTGTGAAAGGTGTCCACCACCTTGAACCCCTTCATCTTTACCGCACCGAGCTCCACCAGGGATGAGGTGCAAGAGAGTCCCGTGGTCTCGGTGTCGAACACCACGAACTCCACCTCGCTCAAGGGTATGCGGTCTTGGGTCTTCATCTGTTACGGGAACCTGTGAGGCCTTGGTCTCAGGCCTTTCTCTTCAGGGTCTCGAACACCTCTGACTTCACCATGCTCATGGCCTCTTCCAGGGTGGCGTCTATCTCGCAGCCTGCGGCGTTCTTGTGCCCGCCTCCCCCGAAGAGGGATGCAATCTCGGCCACGTTCATCCAGCTTTTTGAGCGCAGGCTGACCTTCACTCCCCCCACCTCCCTCTCCCTGAAGAAGAGGGCAACCTCTACACCCTTGATCGAGCGGGGAAAGTCCACGAAGTCCTCTGTATCCTCTGCCTTGGTGCCGGTCTCTTTGAACATCTCAAGGGTGACCCACATCCATGCCACCTGGCCGTCTTCTGACCAGCTTAGGGTGTTCAGGGATAGCCCGAGCAGGCGGTGGCGGCCTCCCGGGTAGTTTGAATAGACGTGAAAGGGTACCAGGGCGAGGTCTGCCCCGTAAGAGGCGAGCCGGTATGCCGCGTGCAGCGCCCTGACCGAGGTGTTGGGATACCTGAACCCCCCGGTGTCGGTGAAGACAGCGGTGTAGAGGGCAAGGGCGATGTCTGGGTCTATGCTCACCCCGTTTGCCTCTAACATGCTTAGCACCAGTTCCCCCGTGGAGGCGGCAGAGGTGTCCACCAGGGAGAGGTCTCCAAAGGGCTCCCTGGCCCTGTGATGGTCTATGACCACTGTGGTGGTTCCCTCTGGTGCCTTCTTCTCCTTCAGCAGCGATACCCTGCCCAGGTCGCTTGCATCGAGAAGCAGTATGCACCTGGGAAGCTCGCTTGGGTCAAGGCTGTCCACCACCTCTATCTCTTCCCATTTAGGCAGAAACCTGTAAACCATGGGCACCTCGTGGCGGTTGTAGAGGCGGGTTTTCACACCGGCATTGCGAAGGGCCATGCTCATTGCAAGAACCGACCCTATGGCATCGCCGTCAGGGCTCTTGTGGGTCAGTATGGCCACCTCTTTGTGGGAGCGTAGCTTCTCCCATATCTCTTTCAGTAGTTCCTTTTTCACTCTTGGGGTTCCTTTTCTCCTTTCAGCTTGTCAAGCAGGTGGTAAACCTTGAATGCCTCGTCCAGGGATTTGTCCTCCTGGAACACCAGGTGAGGGGTCTTCTTCAGCCTCAGGTTTCTGCTCACCACACCCTGCATGTAGGATGCTGCGCTCTTCAATGCCGCCGATGAGCTCTTCTGCTCTTTCTCGGTGCCCATAACCGAGAAGTAGGCGGTGGCCTGGGAGAGGTCTGCCGTCACCTTCACCTTGGTGATTGTGACTATTCCCGCAAGCCTCGGGTCTTTCACCTGCTTATTGGTGATCATGAGCGAGAGCTCTTGCTGGATCAGCTCTGCTATTCTCTCTGTTCGTCTTGTAGCCATGCTCAGATTATCTCTATCTCGCTGTTGAGCAGTGTTACAGAGCGGTCTTTCTCAACGAAGTCTATCACCTTGTCCATCACGCTGTTGGCATGTGAAGGGTCGTTGGAGACGTATGCCACCCCTATCACCGCCCTCTGGTGCGAATCGAGGGAGTCCACCTCGGCCACGGCAACCTTGAACCTGTTTCTCAGCCGCTCTTTCAATCCCTTCACTATGCTCCTCTTGGCCTTGAGGGAGTGTATTCCAAAAAGGCCCAGCTCTATTCTGCAGGCACCTATCACCATCGTGGTTTATTGCCGCCTGGTGTTTTTATGCCTTGGTCTCTTCTAACTTGCGGGCGACTTCGTGGGTGGTGTACGCCTCGATGATGTCTCCCGCCTTTATGTCCTGGAACCCCTCGATTGACATGCCGCACTCGTACCCTGAGGCCACCTCTTTCACGTCGTCCTTGAACCTTTTTAGAGAGCCCAGCTTACCCTCGTAGATCACCACGCCGTCTCTCACAAGGCGCACCAGGGATGTCCTGCTTATGGTGCCTTCCACCACGTAGCATCCCGCCACCTTGCCTATCTTTGGCACGCTGAACACCTCTCGTATCTCCGCCCTGCCCACCACCTCCTAGTGGGTCTCGGTTCCCAGCATACCCTCTAACACCTTCTTCACGTCGTCGAGCAGGTCGTAGATGACTCGGTAGAGCCGCACCTCTACCCCCTCTCGCTCTGCCGCGGTGCGTGCCTGGCTGTCGGGGCGCACGTTGAAACCGATGACGATGGCGTGGGACGCAGCGGCCAGGAGAATGTCAGACTCGGTGATGCCGCCCACCCCCGCGTGGATAACCCTTACTTCCACCTCTTCGTTGCCCGCCTTCTCCAGGGCCTCTCTAACCGCCTCAAGGGAGCCGTGGACGTCGGTCTTCAGCACCACCCTTAGCTCTTCAACCTTGCCCTGCTGGAGCTGTCTCATCATCTCTTCAAGGGACATGCGGGGCTTTGAGAGCATAGAGTCGCGCTCTTTAGATTTTCTCTCTTGGCTTATCTCACGGGCCTTCTTCTCGTTCTCCACCACCACCATGGCCTCTCCTGCCAGGGGAACACCGGAGAAGCCCAGCACCTCCACGGGCACCGAGGGCCCCGCCTCTGAGACAGGCCTGCCCCCGTGATCGAACATGGCCCTTATCTTGCCCCAGTGTACCCCTGCAACCACGGCGTTGCCCCGCTTCAGTGTGCCCTCTTGCACGATCACCGTTGCCACCACTCCCCTCTTGGTGTCCAGCCTTGCCTCGAGGATGGTGCCCCTGGCAGGCAAGGTGGGATCTGCCTTCAGGTCGAGCATCTCGGCCTGTAGCAGGACCATCTCTAACAGCTCGTCCACCCCCTGGCCCGTCTTGGCAGAGATCTCGACCATGATGGTCTCGCCTCCCCACTCTTCAGGGATGAGCCCGTGGTTTGCCAGGTCTTGCTTCACCTTGTCGGGATTCACCCCTGGCTTGTCTATCTTGTTTATGGCCACCACCATGGGCACGTTGGCCACCTTTGCGTGGTTTATGGCCTCTACGGTCTGAGGCATCACCCCGTCGTCTGCGGCCACCACGAGGATGACGATGTCGGTAACGCTGGCTCCCCTGGCCCTCATGGTGGTGAATGCGTAGTGCCCAGGGGTGTCGATGAAGGTGATGACTCCCTCTTTCATCTTCACCTGATAGGCGCCGATGTGCTGGGTTATCCCCCCTGCCTCCCGCTCGGCCACCTTGGTGGAGCAGATATGGTCGAGAAGGGTGGTTTTTCCGTGGTCAACGTGGCCCATCACCGTCACCACAGGGGGACGGGGCCTCATGTTTGCGCTCTCGGCCTTCCTGGGTTCCGCTTCCCCTCCCTCTAAGGGTAGAACCTCGAAGCCGTACTCGTTGGCCACCATGGTGGCTGTCTCCAACGAGATGGGTATCCTTTCTCCTGCTGAGATGCCCCGTTTCTTCAGCATCTCCACGACATCCCCCACGGGCTCATCCATGAGCTCTGCCAGTTCCACGGGAAGGACAGGGTCGGGAAGCCACAGTACCCCCTCTTCCATGTCCACCCTGCCAGCGAGCACCTTCTCTTCTGTGAATAACTCTTTGCTTCCCTTTCTGCGCTTTCTCTTTTTATGGGGTCGGGTCTTTCTTCTGCCTATTAGAGTCGAGAGATCGGACACGGCTTTCACCTGTTCCCTCTTCTCTTCGGCCTTGTGTGGCCTCTCGGCGTGCCCCTTTCCTTTGTCATCACGCCTCTTGTGCTTATCCTTCTTGCCCTTCTTTGGGGTTGCTGTCTCAGGTTTTTTCTCCTCTCTCTTTGCCTTCTCCCTGGGTGGCTGCACGGCCTTTGCCCGGGAACGGCGACGCTCCTCCCTAAGGTGCAGGTAGAACTTGTCTGCCTCTGTCTCTGAAACGGTGCTTGAAGCCGAGTCCTTCACCGGTATTCCAAGCGTCCTCATCTTCTCGATCACATCTTTCCAGTGTATGCCGGTCTCTTTGGCTATCTGGTGGATCCTGATTCTCGCCATGCAGCATCACCTCCTCACTCCTCACAGATTCGGAGCCTCTCTATCATCTCGCATATCCTCTGTAAACCAAGGGACAGCCGTCTGCCCTCGCCTTCTCTCAATCTCTCCAGTCGCCCCTTCATACGCTCGCGTTCCTTCATCAGGGCACACAACGCCTCTTGGACCAGTGCATCTGGATGCTGGGGCGCCTTCACCTTACGCCTCAGCGCCCTGGGGAAGGCGTCTTTTCTCTTGAAGGCCCGCTTAAAGCAGCTCTTGGATGGGCACAGGTAGGCCCCTCTTCCAGTATGCAGGTAGAGGGGATCTGGGATTAGCCTTCCGTCTTCACCCGCAGAGAACCGGATTAGACGGTGCTTGGGGAGTTTAGCTCGGCATCCTATGCAGGTGCGTACCGGTGCATCAGAGCTCTTCCCCATCTTCACCTTCTGTGTCCAAAGGCCCCGCAACCTCGGACGCCTTCTTCACGTTTATCTTCCAGCCCGTGAGTTTTGCCGCGAGCCTCACGTTCTGGCCTTTCTTTCCAAGGGCCAGGGAGTACTGGTCGTCGTCCACCACGGCCAGTGCCTCCCTCGCGGCCTCGTCAACAATCACCTTGTTTATGACGGCCGGCTTCAGGGCATAGGCAATGTACCTGGAGGGGTCCTCTGAGTACTCCACCACGTCTATGCTCTCTCCCTGTAGCTCTTTCACCACGCTCTGGATCCTTGAGCCCCTTACACCAACGCAGGAGCCCACGGCGTCTATCTCTGGGTCCTTGGATAGCACCGCCACCTTTGAGCGGGAGCCTGCCTCCCTTGCCACCGCCTTGACCTCAACCAGACCATTGGCCACCTCTGGGATGTCCCTTTCAAAGAGCCTTAGCAACAGGTTTGGATGGTGTCTCGACAACACCACCTTTGCGTCCCGGGTGCCCTTGCGCACCTCGAGCACGTAGAACTTGTAGGTCTCTCCCCTTCGGTAGTGCTCTCCTCTAACCCGCTCTTTTGGCGGCATTATCCCCTCGCCGTGCCCAAGGTCAACGATCACCACCCCTTTCTCTTCGCGCAAGACCTGCCCCACTATTATGTTTCCTTCTTTATCGGTAAACCTGTTGTACATCACATCGCGCTCTGCCTCGCGCATCTTCTGCAGCATAACCTGCTTGGCGGTCTGGGCGGCTATTCTGCCCAGGTCTTTCACCGGGTAAGGCAGCCTGACTGTCTCGCCCACCTCTGCCTTGGGGTGATACTTTCTTGCCTCTTCAAGGGATACCTGCTGAGGCGTGTTGCCTGTGGCCTTCTCCACCACCTCTGCCACCCTGAATATCCTTGGAGAGCCCTTGGATACGTCGAACTCAACCTCAAGCTCTACCCCCGGGTCCACCTTCTTTCTCACCGCCGAGAGCAGGGCAGACTTTATGGCCTCTACGAGGGCCTCCATCTCGATCCCCTTATCCTGGGCCAGTTGTTCGAGCAGGTAGTACAGTTTTTTCTGTTCCAAGGCTTATCCCCTTAATCCTTCATTTTCAGCTTGGCCTTTGCCACCTTGTGGTATGGGACTCTCGCTATGCCTTCCCCTGTGTCGATGGAGAAGCCATCCTGGTCGGCCTCTTCTATTACTCCCTCGAGCACGTTCTTCTTCTCTCCCTTCTCGGTTCTCAGGGTGACCCTTACGGTCTCCCCGATGCTCTTCATGTAGTGGCCGGGTTTTTTCAGCGAGCGCGTCAGCCCGGGGGACGAGACCTCGAGGAGGTAGCCCCCGTGGATGAAGTCTTCCACGTCCAGAAGGTAGCCCAGTTCGCGGCTCACCTCCTGGCAGTCGTTGAGGGTTATGCCGCCTATTCCCTGTATCACCACCCGTAGCCTGTGCTCCTTTCCC
>CAZQJB010000071.1:0-7420 GCA_964593115.1 uncultured Aquificales bacterium | reverse complement strand
CCGCCATGCCGCTTGATCTTATTCTCTCTATCACCTCAGAGGGTTCCAGCGGAGCTGAGTAGAGAAGCACTATGGCCTCGCCCTTCTTCTCGTGCCCTACGCTCACGGCCACTGCCTCGAAATCTTCCCCAAACATCCTCTCCACCTGCTCCTCAACGCTACCCAGGCTGACCATCTCTCCACCCACCTTGGCAAACCTGCTGTACCGGTCAACGATGAAGATGAACCCGTCCTGGTCAATGTGGCCCTTGTCCCCCGTTTTGTAGAACCTTATGCCATCTATCTCGACTATGGACCTGGCGGTTCTTTCAGGATCGCCAAGGTACCCCTTCATCACCTGGACCCCGCCCACCAATAGCAAACCGTCTTCTCCCGCATCTAACTCTTCCATGGTGTCAGGATCCACCACCCTCACCATGGTACCCGGAATTGCCTGGCCCACGCTTCCCCGCTTGTTGCCAACGATCACCTGAAAGGTGTGGGGATCGAGCAGGTCAGGCATGTTCACAGAGACCACGGGAGAGGTCTCTGTCAGGCCGTAGCCCTCGAACAGCTCTAACCCAAACTTGGCCTTGAAGGCGTCCCTGATCTCGGGCCTGAGCCGCTCTGCACCCACTGCGGCTATGCGCAGGCTTTTGAACATCAGGGGATGCAACCGGCGGTTCTTTGTGTAGATGCGAAAAAAGGTGGAGGTGCCGAAGATGATGGTGGCCCTGTAACGTGCAACCATGCGTCCCACAACCACGGCATCGGTGGGATCGGGCACGCTCACAATGGGTATCCCCTCGCAGAGGGGCAACAAGGTGGTTACGGTGAGACCAAAGGAGTGGAATATGGGCAGCGAGTTCAACACCACGTCATGGTCGTGAAAGTTCACCATGGCACCCACCTGCTTGATGTTGCCCACCAGGTTCTTGTGGGTGAGCTCTATCCCCTTGGGAGTGCCCTCGCTGCCGCTGCTGAACAGTATGGTGGCTGTGTCTTCAAGGGATACCCTGGCAAAGTGGCGAAGCCTGATCAACCAGGCCGGAAGCAAAAGGGCCTCGAAAAAGGCCCGTCTCTTGTCACCCTTGGTGAAGAGGTCTCCCAGGTCTTCGGCGTAAAGCAGCATCTGGTTAAATTGGGCAAAAGGCCCCATTCCCTTGCGCTCCAACCTATTCAAGAACCGCCTCGACGAGATCACCGTCTTTAGTCCAGCCCCCTTCACCGACGACTCCAGGTACTGGGGAGGCAGGGTGTAGTTGAGGTTAACGGGCCTCTTACCCAGAACGAAGAGGGAGATGTTCACCACCGCCCCTGCCACCGAGGGAGGCAGAAGCACACCCACGTTCTGCTGCCCCTTCAATACCCCCCTCAAGGCCCGGGAGAACAGCAGAACGGCGCTAAGCATCTTCACCCGAGACACGTCTTCTCCGGCAGCATCAACAACGGCCCTGCCAAAGGGCCTTGTCTTGCATCTCTTCAGCCACTGGTGGTGCAGGGGCGCCATGCGAGACACGGTGGCCTCCCAGGTGCGGAGCGAGAGCACCTTCACCGCCTGCTTCACCTGGTAGGCGGTGGAGTCAGGGGGCATGGGGGCGCCAAAGGCCACCCCTACCTCCCTTCTTATCCCGCCCTTCGAGAGCAGCTTGTAACGAGACTCGGCCCTTGAAAAGGCGGAACCCCAAAGCCCGTGAAGGTAGAAGGGAACTATGGGGTGATGTAGCCCCCTCATTATCACCTCGAAGCCGCGCTTGAACTCGCCAAGCTGCCCGTTGTAGCTGATGTGCCCCTCGGGGAAGAGGGCGACCACCTCGCCGTTCTCAAGCCTGCGCCTCACCTCCTCCATGGCCCCCTTGCTGGAGATGCCCGAAATGGGAATCACCTCGAACCATCTCAAGAACCACTTCAGGTACCACTGCTCGTAGATTCGTTTCTCCATCACGAACTTTATGGCCCTGGGAGACGCCACCTGGAGTATCAGCCAGTCTATCCAGCTCACGTGGTTGCCCAGCAAAAGCACGCCCCCGGACTGGGGGAGGTTCTCGAGTCCCATCACGAAGAGGCGGTACCTTGTGCTCAGTATGGGCAACAGCAGCAGCCTTCCCACGAGCTGGGGTATCTTGAGAAAGATGTAAACGCTGGCACACAGGGTGAGCACCGCCGCCATGTAGAATATCCCCCGCGACGAAACACCCACCGCCACCAGCACAACGGTGCCCACCAAGAAGAGTATCATCACTATGTTCTGAACGAAGTTGCTGCCGGCGAGCACGGTGCCCAGCTTATCCCTGGGCGCCAGGTACTGGAGGGCAGAGTTGAAGGGCACGATCACCAGGCCACCGAAGAAGCCGAAAGAGATGCTTGCCGCCACCATCAGGGTGACAACCTTAGCGGTGGCGAACACCACCAGGGAGAAGAACATGCCCAGGGCCCCAATGGGGATGATGCCGAACTCTATCTTCTGCCTCGACATGCGTCCCGCCACCATCGAGCCCAAGATGAGGCCAATGGCGCTCATGGCCAAGACTCCCTGGATCACTGCGGTGTTCTCGTCACCTAACACCGCCTTGTAGTGGGCGGGAAAGGCCGCCACCGCCAACTGGGACACCCCCCAGAATAGGCTTAGGCCCATGATGCAAAGCCAGATGATCTGGTTCTCTCTTATCAGTGAAAGGTTCTTTCTAAGGTAGCCAAGGTGAAGGTACTCCCCAACTTCAAAGACCAGGCCCCCTTCTTGTATCCCGGTATTAGGTATCTTGAAAGCAAACCAGCTCTCTGCCATGGTCATGGCCACCAGCAACCAGCCCAGGGGGGCGATAGACATGAGCACCTGGTGGGGCTCGCTGCCGCCCCGGTAGAGAGACTCGAAGAGCACCGAGAAGAGCAGTGAGCTTCCCAGAATGGCGGTTATGGTGGCCGCCTGCACCACCCCGTTGGCGTAGGCGAGAAGATCGGCACCAACCAGTTCCTTGATTAACCCGTACTTTGCAGGTGAATAGATGGCACTCTGCACCGCCAGAAGAAAGGTGATGGAGAAGGCCAGGTAGAACCACCCGGCATAGTAGCTAAAGGTGGCTAACAGGGCCAATGCCACGCTAACAAGGGCAGCATACCTGGCGACGCTGGTCTTGTAGAAGCGGTCGCTGATGAAACCGGCAGGGGAGAATAGCAACACGAAGGGTAAGAGTATCAATGCGTTCACCACCGCGCTAAGAACGATGAGGGTGCCCCCGCTGAAGCTCTTGATCAGCACGTTCTGAATGGTGATCTTGTGGGCTATGTCGGTCATGGCGTTGAACACCAGCACCAACACGAAGGGCCAGAACCCCTTAACCTTCCAGACGCTATCCCTGCTCAAATCCCCGCTCCGAATCAGGAGAGTAGTTAGAGGTTTAGTGGTAACAGGTGAATGCGAGAGAGTCAAAAGAAGCGGCCACGGTGAAGAGAGGTGGCGGAGGGGGAGGGATTCGAACCCCCGGCACCGCTAAGGTGCAGATGATTTCAAGTCACCCGCCTTCGACCAGACTCGGCCACCCCTCCGCTTCGGGCAATTTGGCAATGATAGCCGTTGCCCTCACCAAGTCAAGCGTGGTATCTGGCCTTTCTTCGAGGCAGAGGGGAGGAAAGGATTGGCAGACAAGGTGAAGGTTATCGGGGGCGGGCTTGCGGGAAGCGAGGCCGCTTACCAGTTGGCCAGAAGGGGCATACAGGTGGAGTTAGTGGAGATGCGCCCCAGGTCGTTCACCCCTGCCCACAAGACCGGGGAACTGGGAGAGCTGGTCTGCAGCAACTCGTTTAAGTCGATAGAGCCGCTTACCGCCTCTGGGCTCCTGAAACAGGAGATGGAGATTTTAGGCTCGCTGGTGATGAAGGCGGCACGGGAGGCGGCCATACCAGGCGGAAGCGCCCTCACCGTGAACAGGGAGATATTCTCTAAGGCGATAACCCATAGGCTGAACTCCCACCCCAACGTCACGGTCACAAGGGAAGAGGCGGTAGAGGTGCCCCCCAACAGGCCCCTTGTGGTGGCCACGGGCCCCCTCACCTCACCCAGGCTCTCAGGGCACCTACAGGCCATGCTGGGAGACGACTCCCTCTACTTCTACGACGCCATCGCCCCCATCGTGAGCCTTGAAAGCATAGACACCACCCAGGCGTTCTGGGCCTCCCGCTACGGCAAGGGGGGAGACGACTACCTGAACTGCCCCCTCACCGAAGAGGAGTACAGTAACTTTTACCAAGCCTTGGTTAAGGCAGACCCGCTGCCCCTGCGCGGCTTCGAGGATGGCTCCTTTTTCCAGGGTTGCCAGCCCATAGAAGAACTCGCCCGCAAGGGCGAAAAGACCCTGCTATTCGGTCCCATGAAGCCCGTGGGACTGATTGACCCAAGAACAGGGAGGCGGCCCTACGCAGTGGTGCAGCTCAGAAAAGAGAACGCCGAGGGCACAATGCTCAACATGGTGGGGTTTCAGACCCGCCTCAGGTACCCCGACCAGAGGCAGGTGTTCTCGTTAATTCCCGCCCTGAAGAATGCAGAGTTTCTCCGTTACGGAAGCATGCACAGAAACACCTACATCAACAGCCCGCGCCACCTGTTGCCCACCATGCAGTGGAGGCATGACCCGGGGGTTATCTTTGCTGGCCAGATCACGGGGGTAGAGGGCTACCTGGAATCGGCTGCCTCAGGGATAGTGGCGGGAATAAACGCCTTCAGAACGGTGAAGGGGCTGGCACCTGTCTATCCACCTCCCACCACCATGGTAGGCGCGCTGCTCAGGTACATAACCGTGGCCTCTGCTGCCAACTTTCAGCCCATGAACGCCAACCTGGGAATCCTGCCACCCCTTGCCGGGGAGTCAACAGGGAAAGAGAGAAAGGGAAAGATGGTTAAAAGGGCGCTGGAAGACCTGGAGGCATGGTGTAGAAAGGTGCTCCTCGATTGACAGGAAGATGCGAGAAATCTAAGTTGGAAGCAAGAAGAGAAGGAGGTGCCCGTGCCGGCTGAGTGGTTCAAGAAAGGGGTTCTTGGAAGAATCAAGAGCTCAAAGGGCAAGATACCCGAGGGGCTCTGGATTCGGTGCGAGAACTGCAAAGAGATGGTTTACAAGCAAGAGGTGGAGCGAAAGGGCAAGGTCTGCCCCAAGTGCCGCTACCACTTCAGGGTGAGCGCAAAAGAGCGCATCGAGATGCTCCTGGACGAGAAGAGCTTCGTCGAGCGTGACAAGGGTCTGGCTCCCCTGGATCCCCTGAAGTTCAAGGACTCCAAGAGGTACTCAGACCGGTTAAAGGAGATGCAGAAGCGCACAGGGGTGAAAGACGCCGTGGTCTGCGGCGAGGGCACCATCGGGGGACACCCCGTAGAGATAGCCGTATTCGAGTTCGGCTTCATGGGCGGAAGCATGGGCTCTGTTGTGGGGGAGAAGGTGACACGCTCCATCGAGCGCAGCATGCAAAGGGGGGTTCCCCTGGTCATCGTATCTTGCTCCGGCGGGGCCCGGATGCAAGAGAGCCCCCTTGCCCTCTTCCAGATGGCCAAGACCTGCGCGGCCCTGGCCAGGCTATCTGAGGCCGGTGTCCCCTACATCTCGCTGCTGGCCGATCCCACAACGGGAGGGGTGTCGGCAAGCTTCTCGCTACTGGGAGACATCATCCTCTCTGAGCCCAAGGCCCTGATCGGGTTCGCAGGCCCCCGGGTGATCGAGGACACCATCAAGCAGAAGCTGCCAGAGGGATTCCAGAGGGCAGAGTTTCTCATGGAGCACGGGTTCATAGACATGATCGTGGACAGGGAGAACCTGAAACCCACCATGGTCAAGATTCTCTCTCTATTCTCGGGGGAGGCGGAAAGGAAGAAGGATGCAGCGGCCTGACGGAAGGGCTCCAGACAAAATGCGCAAGGTGCGCATAGTCAGAAGTTACATACAGTATGCAGAGGGTTCGGTCTTGATCGAGATGGGAAACACCAAGGTGGTGTGCACCGCCTCGGTAGAGAACAACAGGGTGCCCCCATTCCTGAGGGGCAGGGGCACGGGATGGATAACCGCGGAATACGGCATGCTGCCAAGGTCCACCCATACCAGGAGCCAGAGGGACAGCACCAAGGGCAAGCCCTCGGGCCGCGGTCAGGAGATACAGAGGTTCATTGGAAGATGCCTGCGCAGCGTGGTTGACCTAGATGGACTTGGCGAGAGGACTATCTGGATAGACTGCGACGTTATCCAGGCAGACGGCGGCACAAGAACCGCATCAGTAACGGGGTCGTTTCTTGCTCTTTGTGACGCCATAGAGTTCTTGAGGCGCACGGGAGACATAGACAAGAACCCCATACGAGACTACCTGGCAGCCATCAGCGTGGGGATCTACCGGGGGGTGCCGGTGCTTGACCTATGTTACGCAGAAGACTCAGAGGCATCGGTGGACATGAACGTCGTGATGACGGGCTCGGGGGGTCTGGTGGAGATACAGGGGGCAGCTGAAAAACGGCCCTTCTCAAGGGCAGAGCTGGACAAGATGCTCTACCTTGCCGAAAAGGGGATACAAGAGCTGGTCAAACTACAAGAGAAGGTGGTGGGTTACTCCTTTTGATGAGAAGGATCGTCAGAGAGATCGAGATAGCCGACAGCACTGCCTGGTTGAACCTTTTCGGAGCGAGAGAAGAGCGGCTTAGGCGCATGGAGAAGGCCCTGGGTGTGCGTTTCATCGCCAGGGGCACCAGGATCCAGATAGAGGGGGAAGAGGGAGACGTGAAGAAGGCCGACGTACTTCTCTCGCGCATGATCGAGGTGGCCTCGGACACCGACCATGTTGAACCCGTTGACCTCGAACGTCCCATTGCAGAGACCGCCAATGGAAAGAACCCAGAGGACCTCGAGGTGAAAGACAGAAACAACCTATCCATCACCGTTCCCAAGAGGGTGATTCGCCCAAAAAGCAAGAACCAGCGCCAGTACATAGAGGCCATGATGGATAACGACATGGTGTTTGCAGTGGGCCCGGCGGGCACGGGAAAGACCTACCTAGCCATGGCGGTGGCCATCTCGGCCCTGCTCAAGAAAGAGGTGGAGCGCATAATACTCACCAGGCCAGCCGTCGAGGCCGGCGAGAAGCTGGGGTTTCTGCCAGGAGACATACAGGAGAAGGTGAACCCGTACCTTCGTCCCCTCTACGACGCCCTCTACGACATGGTGGAGCTGGGCAGGGCAGAGAGGATGATCTCGAGGGGGCTAATCGAGGTTGCCCCACTGGCATTCATGAGGGGACGCACCCTGGGCAACGCCTTTGTCATCATGGACGAGGCCCAGAACACGTCTCCAGAGCAGATGAAGATGCTGCTCACCAGGATAGGTTTCGGCTCGAAGGCGGTGATAACCGGGGACATCACCCAGATCGACCTGCCAAAGGGCAACGTGTCGGGGCTAGTGGACGCGGTGGAGGTGTT
>CAZQJB010000070.1:0-7508 GCA_964593115.1 uncultured Aquificales bacterium | reverse complement strand
CAGCAATCTCTTGAATGGAGACAACTACCAGGATAGCCTCGATGCCATTCGCAAGAGGATAGAGAAAGAGCTTAACGCCTCTTACTCTTCTGCCCCTGGTGCGTCCAACGCCACTTCTGCCGCATCCCCCACCCTGCTTCAGGGTGCAGTGATGAACTCAACGGCCAATGCCTCGGCTGTGGCCAATGCCACGGTTGAGACGGTTAAGGCCCAGAACGCCACTCCCCCCGCATCCAATGCCACTGGGATAGAGTTACCCCTGCCCCTTGGCAGGTCCAAGGTCTCCCAGAAGGGTGAGCCTGAGATAAGGTGGCCCGATCCCCTTCCCGTGGAGAAGGTGGCAGGCATGAGCCTGTGGCGGGACCCCTTGAGGGTGGTCAAGATAGACTGGGGCAAAGAGATAGAGAAGGTGCCCATTCCCTTCAAGGACTCCGAGATGATAGCCGAGATACTGGAAGACGGTGACTACCAGCAGGCCTACAACAGGCTCTCGCTCTTCTCGGGCCAGCCCGAGATAGATAGGTTCAAGAAGCTGGTATCCCTTGCATTTGGCAAGTGCCGCTACGTGTTCCCCCCAACAGAGACGGTGCTGCTCTTGCTCGCTAAAAGGGGATGCTGGAACACCGTGGTCTCCCATGCCAAGGCGTTCTACCCCTTGCCTGGGGGCAGGCTGTGGGTGGCACAGGCGCTGTTCAGGCTTGGCAGGTGGAAGGATGCCCTTGGGATACTCGAGAAGGTGCCCCAAGGTTCATGGTACAGGCCCTGGGCCATGATGAAGGCAGGGCTTGCAAGGTACGCCATGGGGGACCTCCCGGGAGCCATTCAGGAGCTCGAGGCAAGCGTTTCAGGGGTGCAGGCGGGCTCTCCGGTGGCTGAGAACCTCTTCTACCTTTTGGGATCTCTCTCACTCGAGGGTGAACGGCTCGACGCAGCCAATGGATGGTTCGAGAAGACCATAGCCAACGGTGTTCCTTCTCCACTGGACACCAGGGCCTCTTACTGGTTGGGATGGCTTTTGTGGAAGAAGGGCGATTTGCAGAAGGCGGCGTTCCACTTTTCCATCGCCATGAAGGGGGGTAAGCGCCTTGGGCTCGAAGAGCGCATCAGGGCGGTAGAGCTCATACTCGACAGGCACCTTCCCGTGGCCCCATCCACCCTGGTGGGGGTGTTACCGGCCTCCCTTGCCTCGGTGCCCAGTGGGATGCGCTTGAAGGTGCAGGTGCTTAGCGGCAGGGTGATGCTGAATGCAGGCAGGCCTGCCGATGCAGTGAAGCTCTTCAGGTCTGCCGCCAAGGGGGCCAATCCCTGTGCCCGGCCCGTGGCAGACAACCTCTGTCCATTGACGGTGAGGGCCCTGGTGGAGGCAGGCAAGATGGATGAGGCGGTGAACCTGGTGATGTCAGGCAACCTCACCATGGTTCCCTCTCTTCTGGATGGTGCCAGGGAGATAATGGGTGCCATGGTCTCAAAGGGGTTGTGCGACCAGGCCATGGAGTTTGGCAAGAACTGGGGGCAGTTGAAAAACGACCCGGTGCTGCTCTCGTGCATGGTGGATAGCTATCCCCCGGGCAAGTGGTTCGGCATCTACCAGAAGGCCAAGAACGAAGGCAGGTTGCCACTTCCAGTGGCGGTTAAGGCCATCTATTCGCTGGTTGAGAACGGTTTTCTCGACATGGCAGTGGTGGAGGTTGGTGACCTGTTAGACGCCATGCCGCCGCCCCCCTTCGGCTACCAGCTCAGGTTTCTTCTGGCGAAGATACTGATACTTCAGGGTAACTACGACAAGGCCAGAGAGATAGCCAAGGCCCTATTCAAAGAGGACGTCTCTCCCGAGGACGTGGCGAGGTGGCGCATCGCCCTGGGTGACGCCTGCCAGAAGAAGGAGAACTGGCAAGAGGCACTCTACTACTACCAGGGGGTGGACAACCTGCAGGCCCTTGTGGCCATGGCAAGGTGCTACGGGGCCATGGGAGACAAGGAGAGGCAGATGGAGATCTACAAAGAGATATTCACCAAGGGCGCAGGCGAGCCGAAGTGCCAGGCGGGTCTGGCACTTGCCGCACACTACCTGGCCCAGGAGTTGCCCTCCATCGCCTTCTCTTTCATCGAGAACCCCACCCTGTGCGGGGGGGATAGGGCGGTGGAGTTCCACACCCTCAGGGCCAAGGCCATGGAGTCTCTTGGCAGGTTCAAGAGCGCCGCAAAGGAGTACGAGCAGGTCTTCTACCTGTTGCCCAAGAGCGACCCTGCAAGGTGGAGGATGCTGCTGGGTGCCGCCGAGAACTACAGGCTGGCGGGTTACAAGAGCAAGGCGAAGAGGTTGCTAAGGTTCATCGCGAAGATGGCCACTGACACAGGGGTGAAGAACGAGGCCGCCCAGGAGCTGCAAGGGACGGGCAGGTAGCTCACGAGAGCAGCTTCACCTCTTCTTCGATCTCGCCAAGCGCCTTCAGGTAGGGGTAGCCCTGGTCTTCTGCCTTGGCCGCCCTTTCGATCTCCAGTGCCCTCATTCGCGCAGACTCCATGCCGAGGTTGGCCACGGCACCCTTGATGGTGTGGGCGGTGTTTGACAGTGCCTGGTGGTCCCCATTCTCGACGGCCTTTCTGGCCTCTTGCACCATCTTGACAAGTGACTGGGCCGACATCTCGAGGAAGGCCGAGATCTCCTCTTGAGGCATGCCGTACTTGTCCCTGAGCACCCCCTCAACCTGCTCTCTCAGGTTCTCTTCTGAGACAACCGACTCTTTTCCCGTCTCTTCTTCTCGCTCCACTTCGCCGGCATCCTCCACGGCGAAGAACCGGTCGAGAATCTCTTTCAGGGCGGCTATCTCCACCGGCTTGCTCAGGTACCAGTCCATTCCCGCCTTCTCCACCTCCTGCCTGTGCTCCTGGAAGGCGTGGGCGGTGAGGGCGATTATCCTGGTGTGTCTTCCCTTGAGCTTGTGGGAGAGCCCTTTTAGCAGTGCCGGGTCAACCTTGTCTTTGGCCTCTTCAGGCAGGTCCGATGGGTCCCCTGATTCGCACGCCCTGATCACCCTTGAGGCGGTTATCCCGTCCATGTTGGGCATCTGAACGTCCATGAAGACCATGTCTATCTCCCTCTCCAACAGCATCTTCAGGGCCTCTACCCCGTCGGATGCAACCACCACCTCGTGTCCCTGGTTCTCCACCACCCTGCGCATCAGCCTCTGGTTCATCACTATGTCTTCCACCACCAGCACGGTGCCCCTTCTCACCTTGCGGTCTCTTCTTTCGCCCGTGGTCTCTTCTTGCACCAGGGCCTTGCAGCCCACCGCTTTCAGAATGGCCTTTAAGAGCCCTTCGTGGCGCACGGGCTTGGTGACGCTGGCGTAGCCCGAGCCGGGCTCCTTCACTATCCTTGCGCAAGGGGAGGCATCCTGCGAGACGCACACCAGATGTAGCCATTCTCTTGACTCCACCAATCGCCTCACCTCGTCCATTCCTTCCCCTGCCTCGGCAATCACCACCGTTCTCTGTGGGCCTTCGTATTCTCCCAGCCTCTTCGTCAGCCCGTCTCTCCCTACGCTCTCGAAGGGCAGGCCGAACCTTTTCAGCATGTCGCAGATCGCCTTTTCGGTCCACCAGTTATTCACCGACACAAGTATCCTGCAGTCCTCGGTGAGCCCCTCTTTTCTCGCCAGGGTGATCAGCCTCTCCAGCCGCTGGGGGGTGTTGCCCCTCACCTTCAGGGGGATGAATAGGCTGAAGACGGTGCCCTTGCCATCTTCGCTCTCTATCTCTATCCGGCCCTTCATGCCCTTCACCACCTCCCGGGTGATGGCAAGCCCCAGGCCGGTTCCCCCGAACCTCTTGGTGATGCTGCTGTCTCCCTGGTAGAACGACTCGAACATTCTGCCCAGCTTCTCTTTTGGAATCCCCATGCCCGAGTCTATAATCTTGAAGACTATCTCTGCCTTGTCCTCAACATCACTGCCCTTCGACACGCTCAGCACCACGTGCCCCTTGCTGGTGAACTTCAGGGAGTTGCTCAACAGGTTTCTCAGGGCCTGCCCCAGCTTCTGCGGGTCGCCCTCGAGGGATAGCGGCACCTCGGGGTCCACCTGGCACACAACCTCTATCTCTTCCTTGCCTGGCTGGTTGGCGAACATGGAGGTGGTCTCTTCAACCACCTCAAGCAGGTTGAATGGCTCTTGGCTGAACTCCATCATGCCGGCCTCTATCTTTGCCAGGTCGAGTATGTCGTTGATGAGGTAGAGCAGGGCCTTGCTCGCCTGGTACATGTTGTGCACGTACCCCTTCTGTTCGTCCTCCAGGGGGGTATCTGCCAGCAACTGGCACATGCCGATCACCACGTTCAAGGGGGTGCGCATCTCGTGGCTCATGTTGGCCACGAAGGCGCTCTTGGCACGGCTGGCCTCCCTCAGGTTTCTCTCTATCTCCTTCTGCCTGGTTATGTCGTGGCCGATTGAGATAAGCTCCACCAGCTCTCCATTGTGGTCCCTCAGTGGAATGTGGTTCCAGGCCACCCACACCGTGGTGCCGTCAGAGCGGCGGTTCTCAACCTCGCGGTAGGGGTACTTTTCGGGGTTTTCGAATATGCGCCTGAGCGTCTCTTCCCTGTCTTCGTTACTGCTGTCGGTTGCGGGAATAATGGTGTCCAGAAGGTGTTTTCCTGCTATCTCTTCTGGCTCGTAGCCGAAGAACCGGCATCCGAACCTGTTCATGAATAGGATTCTGCCCTCGGGGGAGCTTCTCACGATTATGCTGTTGGCGTTCTCTACCAGTATGGTGTTCTTCTCTTCCTCCCTTGCCCTCTCCTGCTTCATCCTCTCCCTTTTCACCGTGGAGGCTATCAGGTTTGCCGCCAGCTTGAAGGCCTCTGCCTCTATCTCGTGCCACTTCTCTTGCCCCCTCAAGGCCAGAACGCCCCATAGTCTCTGGTCGATATGTATGGGGACGAAGTATTGGGGCCCCGGCTCTTCCCGGGAGAGGATGGGATACTCAGGTCCGAAGTTCAGGGCCTTGCCTGAATGCAACCACTTCAGCCAGCTTGATACCTTTCCGTCTAACCTGCAGACCACATCTGGAAGATGGGGGGTGTATCCCCCTTTCTCTGACCACGATGTCCGCCTGGCCAGTATCACCTTCTCTCCCTCTTCCTTTATCCTCACCACAGAGATCTCGCTCAGCCCCGCTGCATCTGCCAATAACTTCAGGAACTTTGGTGAGATTCTCTCTATCTCTTCGCTCTCAAGCACCAGGCTCGACGCCCTGCTGATGGCCTCTAAAATGGAGTCCTTTCTCGCCACCACCTCTTCCCACTCTTTTCTCTCGTGTATGTCTTCAACCATCCAGACCGAGCCTGCCTGAGGGTTATCCAGGTCCAGGACTCGCCCGGAGACGCGGGCCCAGCGGGTTGAGCCGTCTTTCAGCTTGATGGGCACCTCCATCACCACGGTCTTGCCAAGCACCATCTCCTGGTAGCTTTTTCTGAACATCTCGTCCTGCTCTTTGGTGGGATGGAACATGTGCCCCTCTCTGCCCACCACCTCCTCTGGGGTGCCACCCCAGAACCGAGCCAGGGCCCCGTTGCACCGTATTATGGTGCGGTTCTTCACGTAGGCTATGCCGATGGGGGCGTTCTCTATGATGAGGTTTAGCTGGTTTACGGTGCTTCTCAGCCTTTCTTCCAGCTCAACCTTCTCGTTGATGTTGTTCTTGATGGCCAGGTAGCCGGTGATTAGGCCCTTCTCGTCGGTTACCGGGCTTATCACCGCCTCCTCCCAGAGTATCCTGCCGTCCTTTGCCCGGTTCTTGAAGGTGCCTCGCCAGGTCATGCCCGATGAGATTGTGGCCCAAAGCTCCTGGTAGAACTCTGGTGGGTGATATTCTGTCTTGAGAATCCTGGGGTTCTGACCCAATGCCTCATCCCTGGTGTAACCGGTCTCTCTGGTGAAGGCGGGGTTCACGTAAACGATCTCGCCCTTGGTGTTTGTCATCACCACTATGCTGTCGGTCTGTTCAACGGCAGTGGAGAGCCTCTTGATCTCCTCTTTCACCTGGACCAGGTCGGTGATGTCTGACACCAGTGCGAACACGGTTCCCTCTTCTTCAATTAGCGAGAGGTTCATGCGCACCACCCGGGTTGATGAGTCTTTGCAGTGCATGGTGGCCCCTATCCTTAGCTGCCCCTGCCTTGTTATCTCTGCAATCCGCTCTCTTGCCCCCTCGTCAACCAGCTCGAGCAGGTTTCTCTCTTTCAGCTCTTTCTCTTCGTAGCCCAGGATCTTGCAGAACTCCTGGTTCACCTCGGTTATTCTCATGGTCCCGGCATCGAAGGCGCAGAACCCGTCGTGAACCGTGCCTGTCAACCTCTTGTACCTCGACAATAGTATCCCCTGCTTGCGGATCTCCTCTTTCAGCCTCTTCTCGCTCTCCTCTTTCGATGAGTAGAAGAAGAGCAGGGCCATAAACGAGAGGGTTAGTGCCCCCAGGGCCCCGTAAACCGGTACCATGTGCCTGTTCACTATTGCCACCATCCTTGTGGCCGGTATGCTGGACACCAGCCACAGCCTGCCGGTCTTCAAGGGCACGGCGTAAAGGTAGAACTCCCCATGGAGCGAGGGGTTATCCACACGCAAAACCCCTGTCTTTTTAAGCCCCTCCCAGGTGCCCCTTGGGAAGCCAAGGGGATGTACCAGGCGTAGGGGGAACTGCCTGGTCTTCTCAAGGTGTCCCAGAAGCCCCCTGTCTGGCTCCTCCAGGGTGTAGAAGCCCTGGGCGGATTGAAGGATTATGCCTTGGTTGGTGGCTATGCCCTTGAAGGTGGGTGACAATAGTTTAATGGGCCCCTTGTCCTTCTCGTTCTTGAACAGGTCTGGAAACAGGGTTCTCTCTTTCAGCTTCAGCACCACCGCCCCTGCAGGGGTCCCATTGTAGGTGACACGCGAGGCGAAGTAGAAACCCAGGGAGTGTGAGGTGACCCCGTAGGCCACCAAAAAGCCTTCACCCCTGGCCATTGCATCCTTGAAGTATTCTCTGAACCCGTAGTTGTTTCCCCTGAGCCTTGGGCTGGTGGAGAGAACGCAGGTGCCGTCTTTTGCCATGAGCATGGCGAACTCTGCGCCAGAGGCTTCTTTCAGGCTTTGGAGTACCCCAAGGGCGTCATTCTCGCCCCTGTGCATGGCCAGAAAGCTTTTTATCTCGGGCACCACCGATGCAACCTCGGCGTAGGACTTAACCACGTCGAGCCTTCTCCCGAAGGCCTCGGCATCCTCGGCCAACAGCCTCTTCTGCTCTGACGAGACGAGGCTTCTGATGTTGGCCCCGCTCCATACCGCCAGCACCACCTCGAAGGCCACAAAGGCGGCAACTATCAGGGCCAGTCTTGCCCCCCTCTTGCCTTTCACCCCCGTCATCCTCTCCGTCAGCGCTCTTTTTTTGTGTGCTTTGGGCGATCAGACCTTGAATGTCGATATGGCGGCCCTCATCTTCTGGGCCTGGGTGACCAGCTCTTCGGCGTTGGT
>CAZQJB010000069.1:0-7539 GCA_964593115.1 uncultured Aquificales bacterium | reverse complement strand
ATGCTCTTCCATCTCTCTTTTACAAAGCTGTAGTTTCACCCTGCTGCTTCTAACCAGATAGAGTGCCAGGGCCAACAGGAATATCTCTCCTGAGTGTACCCCTATCTCAACAGAAAAGTGGTAAAGCTCTTTGCTGGTGATCTCTCCCTCCAACACCTTGGTGCCCAACAGGATTATCCCCCTGACGCTGGAGATTATACCGATGAACAGAAACGGTTCCACAGTGACCGAGCGCCCTTTGAGATAGGTCATAACCGTCCAGAATATCTCCAGGATGATCATCACCATTAGAAAGTCCTGGATGCCCTTCACCAGTGTGTGGATAACGTCTTCCTGCTGAACAAGTGAGATACCTATGTGGGCCAGGGTGTAAATAAGAAGCACCAAAGCTACGAGCAGCAGCGAGGTGCCCACCATCACGTGGAGCCAGTCTTCGGCCTCAACGAGAAAATCTATGGCCCTTTGTACCGCCAAGGGTTTAGCGGTGTCACCATTCTTATCCCTCTGCTTCCTGATCACGGTAGGTTCACTCCCTTTCACCACCGGGATAGAGGGGTGTAGCCCACGATTCTTCGTCGAAGTATAGGGTCTCTGCAGACACCTCTCCTATCTCTGGAAGAGACAGGGGTTCCACCACCTCTGCCCTGACGAAGGAAGAGCGGTACCAATCAACCCCTGGCATTGGAAGCCTCTCCCGACGCATTATCTCGTAGGTATCGTAAAAGACCTCCCACTGGTTAGCCTCTTCGGGGTAGTAGGCAAAGTCACGAATGATGTCGGTTATTGCGAGACCTGCATCGTTAAACATCCTTTGGTAGGCATGCCACTTCTTCAGAGATGCCTCGAGGTGAGTTAGCCCTATGTACGCCGCTGAACCAACCCCCTCCAGCGTGGATAGGCAACGTGTGACGAACAGCTTAAAGCCGTTGTGGGTCTCTACTGGGTCGGTAACGCACACCTGGTACCTGCCCTGCTCGTTCTCAGGCAAAGGCTCGAGCACGTTGTACTGCTGCACCGTGATGAGGCCAGGGGTGTACCTGCGCGAGAACTCCTCAATAAACTCCACGAGCCTCTTGTCTATCTCCACCACGGTTATCCTCTTGGCCATACCGGTCAGTCCTATCGCCACGCTAAGAAGGTCGTCGTCGCCTAAAATGAATATCTCCCTGCCCTCGATATCGCCCCGCTGGTACATGAAGATCATTCTTCTCAAGGTGTCCTGGGGTCTCACGAAACCCTGGTCGAACTCTCCCACCGGCAATGGCCGGTTCCTGGTGATCTCTACGAACCTCTCCTCCACCTCTTTGAAGAGACCATCGATCACCACCCCGGTGCCAGAGCAATGGGAACACAGGGCAGGCTGAAAGGGATAAACGCCCTCTGCATCACCTGACAGGTGGTAAAGATCGCCCTCCCTCTTAACCTCGCCCCGTTCTTCAAGCGCCTTCAATGTCTCGAAGAATGAAATTATGTGGCTGTCTTGCAGATTTATCAACTGCCAGAAGTCCTTGGGACCGTCTTTCAATGCCCTCAGTATCTGGGTCTTCGTTCTGGTGTAATCTCCCATATCTCGATTTCCTCTCTGTTTGCCATTGGGCCCTCAGGAATCTTTCAAGGCCCCCTGGATGATTGCTACCATCCGGGTCACCGAGGCATCAACCCCCCCATCTCCGCGAATCCTCCACACATTCTCGTCCTCTTCTGGAAACTCGAAGCCGTCCCTGTGCATGGGAAACACATCGAGCCTACCGTCGGACACCACCCTTTTCGTCTCTCTGCGCAACAGCCTTTGACGAATCACCTCCTCCGAGGTCTCGACGAAAAAGAAGAAAAGGGGAGCCCCCCACTCCCTTGCAGCATCCCTCACCGCATCTCTCTTCTCCTTTTTTGAATAGGTGGCGTCGAGCACCACTGCCTTCCCATCTTCTATGCAAGAACGGGCCATGTTAAGCATCTCATTGTAAACCATATCTGTGAAGGCAGAGGAATATATGCCTTTTCCAAAACCGTTCTCTGCCCTCTCGGTGAGGGGCACCTTGGCCATCTCCTTCCTGGTAACATCAGAGCTAATGTGGACTGCTTTTGTGGCCTCTGCCAAGGCCCGGGCCCTTCTGCTTTTACCAGAACCCATCAGCCCAAAAACCACGGACAAGAAGGTGGCCATCACATCCTCCTCGCGTATTCCTCTGCCAAGAAAAAGTACCTCTGTGCCCGTAACAAGGCGCTCATCTTCTCTGAAAACGGTATGTCCTCGTCGTTTATCCTGAAAGACTCCACCTTTCCCCTCACGTACGCACGGTAGCACAGGTAGAAGCCGAGCAGTTCCCTTAGTTCCTCGTCACCAGAAAACCCGATGTAGGCATCAACAAACCGGGTGGCGAGACCATGCTGCATGAGAAAATCCAGATCCATTGCGAGAAAGGCCACCTCTGAAGCAACATCCCCATAGCGGAACCTCTCGTTGAACTCTATGCAGTCGAATATCACCACCTCGTCATCCATAAGGCAGATGTGCTGGCTGTGAAGGTCTCCGTGGCAGTCCACCACACGGCCATTCTTAGCGCGTTTCTCCATTAGGTGGCCCTTGGTCTTGTAGAACCGTTCGGTACTGTTCTTGATAAGTTCGAAGGTTGGGCGGGATATGGAGATCCCCACGAACTCCTCGGTCTGGGCAAAGTTCTCGTCGGTGTTCACTCTGAATCCCTCGGGAGTCCCGAACCTTGCTATCTCTGAACCAGTCTCGGCCCTGGCATGGAAATTGGACACCACCTTTGCCACCCTCTCCATGGCATTCTCGGGTACCTGCCTTTTGGCGATGAGGTTTTGGAGTAGCCCCTCTTCAGGTATTCGTTTCATAAGCACTGCATAGTCAGATGCCTCATCCATCTCACCGGCATCTCCAAGCCTCCACCCTCCGTTTTCAAGCAGTATGGGCACAACCCCCAAATAGACGTCTTTACTAAGCCTCGCATTTAGCTCCACCTCCCTCTGACAGTAGAACCTGCGCCTCTCCGGCGTGGAGAAGTCGAGAAAACCGTAGTCAACGGGCTTCTTCACCTTGTAAACAAGCTCTCCAGCCAAAAAGACCCAAGATATATGGGTCTGTACCATCTCCACCTTATCGGGGCAGTGGGGGTAGAAATCCCGCCTCAACATGGCCTCTACAAGGGGTGGTTGGGCCATCTCTTTTACCTCCATTCATCAGGATTGCCCTTATTCTACTTTTCCAGAAAGAAATACTCAAAGGTAAAAACGAGGATTGATTTTTTCCATAAATAGGTGGATAGAGCGAGGAGGTGACTTGGAGATTAAGTCACTTATACTGATTCATATTTCGAGATAAGGAGACCTTCAAGATGAACATCCCCAATACCAACGAAACCAGGAAGGTGGGCGAAAGATACGCCAACCTGTTTTTATCGCTTCACAACACCTTGCTGTCTGCAAACAGCCTTGATGAACTGCTCAACACCCTTGGGGAAGGGCTGAAAGGCATAGTGAACATCGCCGGGATAAACCTGGTGTTCAAAGATGACGTGACAGGACCAACTCAGATCCACAGGTGCTTCACCGACACCCCTCCTCCCGAGGGGGCATGCCAGTACATCTCCCAGATATCCCGCCAGGTGTTCCAGGACAAATCTCCCCTGGAACTGACCCGCAAGGAACTGGGAGATCTCATGGGCAGTGGAATAGTATATCCCCTCTTTTTCCACGGCCAGGTAGAAGCCGCCATGGGCTTCTTCTGCACCCAGCCAATAAAGGTGCTGAGAGAAAGGCTAAGCGGAATCGAGGAGCTTCTGCCCGAGCTCGGGTTGATAGTGGGCGGTTACAGGCTATGGTGGGAGAAGGAGAAACGGAGACGCCAGTGGGAGGCGGCATTAGAGGCATTGGAAGACGCCGTGTTCCTGGCAGATCTTCAAAGCAACAGGATAAGCTACGCCAACAGGGCGGCAAGAGAGATGCTGGGAGAAGGGATTACGGCAGGCTCTGCCCTCCCCATTAAGGCCTGCAAGGTTCCTCTTTTGTGCACCCTATGTCACTCTCTCAAAGACTCGGTGGTGCGCAGCAAAACACCGAAAGAGTCGAGGTTTATCGACAAGGAGAGGACCCTCTCTTTGCGGGCCTCTCCCGTAATGGGAGAGGGGGGAACGGTGGAGTCGATACTCTTCATCTTGAAGGATGTGACCCTGGATGTGAAGAGGAACCTCAACCTCATCAAGGCAGAAAGGCTCGAGGCCATATCGGAGGTGTTAGAGGGTATCTCACACTCCCTGAACAACCCCATCACCGCCGTTGTGGGATTCGCCCAGTTTCTGCTGGAGAGGGACGACATTCCCCCTGATGCCAAGGAGTCTTTGAAAGTGATAGAGCGGGAGAGCAAACGATGCTCTGAGGTAGTGAACCGCCTTTTAACCTTCATTGGAAGCAAAGAGGGCGAGGTGGGGCAGGTGGACGTGAACAGCCTGGTGAGTAACATTGCCCTCTTGAGAAGTGACGCCATGTTCAGAAAGAAGATCGACCTCGACATACGCCTCGACCCGAACCTGAAGTTCGTATGGGGAGAGTCACACGCCATACAACAGGCACTGGTGAACATAGTGCTCAATGCCGAAAACGCCGTCCCTCAAGAGGGCGGGATCATAAGGATCTCCACCAGGCAGTTGAAGGAAACAGTTGAAGTGGTGGTGGAGGACAACGGCCCAGGGGTTCCTCAAGAGATAAAAGAGACCATATTCACCCCCTTCTTCACCACTGACATCACAAAGGGAACAGGACTGGGACTC
Source organism: uncultured Aquificales bacterium (assembly GCA_964593115.1). Classification (GTDB taxonomy): domain Bacteria; phylum Thermosulfidibacterota; class Thermosulfidibacteria; order Thermosulfidibacterales; family JALWSI01; genus JALWSI01. The sequence continues at coordinate 2,752 of CAZQJB010000069.1, read as the reverse complement.
TCTATCGCCCTCTCGGCCATAGAGGAACAGGGGGGCAGCATAGAGGTGAGAGACTCTGAAGAGCTGGGAGGGGCGCTTTTCAGGGTGGTTCTTCCCCTTCCCACTGCAAAAGAGAGGCCAACCGGTTAAACAAAGAGACCCGAGGTCTCCAATCCCATGGTCTCAGGCAACCCCAGCATGAGGTTCATGTTCTGTACTGCCTGGCCCGAGGCCCCTTTAACCAGGTTGTCTATTACAGAGAAGAGCACCAGCATGGTACCCTCCCTGAAGACGGAGATACCTATCTGGCAACGGTTAGAGCCCCTGACGTTCCTTGTGGCTGGATAGCTACCCCTGCCAAGCACACTGACAAAGGGCTTATCCTCGTAAAACTCCCTGTATATATCTCTCACATCATTATCGTGCACAGGCCTCTTCAATCTCAGGTAGATGCTGCTGAGAATCCCCCTGTTCATGGGCACAAGGTGAGGAGAGAAGAGAAGGGAGGGCCTGACACCGCAAAGACGCTCTATGGCCTCTTCCATCTCGGGCTGGTGTCTGTGGGTCCCCGTACCGTACGGCGAGAAGCTCTCGTTGCACTCAGGATAATGGAGCCTTTGCGAAGGCTTTCTGCCTGCGCCGCTCACCCCCGATTTCGAGTCAACAACCACTGGCCACTCCACCTCAATGCCATGTGAGAACAACGGTGCCAAAGCAAGGATCACGCTGGTGGGGTAACATCCGGGATTTGCCACCAACCTCGCTTCTCTCACCTGGGTGGAGAAGAGCTCAGGCAGGCCGTACACCGCCTCAGCCAACAGATGTGGGTTTGTATGCTCTATGCCGTACCACTGTGAATACTCGCCTGGATTCCTGAAGCGGTAGTCGCCACTGAGATCAACCACCCTAAGGCCCTTATCCATGAGCTCAGGGGCCACCTGCATGGAGGTTCCATGGGGAAGACAGAGAAAGGCCAGTGTGGCCTCAGATGCCACCATATCAGGATCCATGGGAGAGCAAGGCCTATCCTCCACACCGGCGAAGGCAGGAACAACCTGAGAAAGTGCCTTGCCCTTGTAGGTGTCAGAGGTGAATACGCTAAGTTTCACTCCGGGATGGTTCAATAGTATCCTTGCGAGCTCTATACCGGTGTATCCGGTCACTCCTATTATGGCAACCCTATTCATGCTCCTCTCCTTACCATAACCCTACAGAAGATCTAAAAGCTACAGAATGACGCTCTCAGGAGACCGATGATTCTAAGCGTGCGTGGTCGATCACAGCATCCCTTTCACTATCAGGTCTATCTCGCTCCTGACGCAGTTCTTTCCCGAATCCTTTGCCAGGTAGAGTGCCTTATCGGATCTCTTCACAAGATCGTCAGGGCTATCAGAGGGGCGGGCCTGGGCAAGCCCTATGCTTATGCTCACCTTTATGCTGTTTCCATCAACCTCGGTTGCTGTGTTCTGCACCTTTTGCCTGAGTCGTTCCGCCACAGGGGTAGCCTCTCTTAATGAGGTATTGGGTAAGATGATCACAAACTCCTCTCCTCCGTAACGCGCCACGAGGTCGTCACCCCTCAACTCATGCTGCAACACATTGGCAACCGTCTTGAGCACCTCGTCCCCTGCCCTGTGTCCATAAAGATCGTTCACCTTCTTGAAGTCGTCTATATCTATCATCATAAGCGTAAAGGGGGCCTTTTTACGATCGAACTCTACGAAAAGTTCCTTCAATCTCGATTCGAACATCCTTCGGTTAGATACGAGGGTTAAAGGGTCATAGTGGGCGTCTATCTCTGTCTTTCTGAGTTTAGCCTCCAGTTTATGAATCGTTTCTGAAGACTTCTGAAGGGCCTTCTGGGTCTTCTGGTTGGTCTTTCTTAGCTCATTGATCTCGCCTTTAAGGGCATCTATCATCCCTGAAAGACTCTCTATGGTCTTTATGTTTTCTACTTTGTCATGGTGCTTCAGAAGAGAGGCATCGTGAGATTCCATCTCTTTAAGCGTAAACAGAATCTCTTTACCCGCCTCACTGACCACCTTTCTACTCTCCTCTTTTATACGCTCTGCCTCGGCAAGTTTTTTCTCTGAAGAGAGTTCATCCATAAGCTCTTTTAGCACTATCCTGTAGTGCTCTACTACCTCTTTAGGGTCTGGATCCATGTTGCCTTTAAGCATCAGATCAAGATAGGCATAAAACCAGGGAGTGAACAGTGAAGGCACAGTTGGTATACCCATGGCAACCATGTACTTTAATGACTTTCTGGTGGCCTCGGATATTAAGATAGCCTCTTCTTTTTCTAACGTTCCCTCTTCTGCCCTTTTGACCAGCTCTTTTCTCGTCATCTCCCTTCCCCAATCGTCAAGCTTCGATCTTTAACTCACCCTCTCTCTCAAACCATCCTTACCCCTAACACATCTATCCACCATACTCAACAACAGTATCGGAACGCCCTTTATTTTCTTAATATATGAAGATAGTTAATATTTTCATTAACTACGAATTAATCAATCTAAGGATGAGTTAATCACACATTAAACACCACCCACCTTCTAAATAAACAAAGGGCGAAGTTCTCACTTCGCCCTTTGTCCATAAATACCGGTTATTTAAAAGGGTTGGGTTTATTTCTCTTTCTTAGCAGCCTTCTTCTCAAGTATCTTGATCAGACCATTAAACGACCTTTTTGCTATTATGTTGTTTATCTGGGTTCTGTAGTTATTAACCATGCTTATGCCTTCAATCAAGATATCATAGACAAGCCACCTTC
>CAZQJB010000068.1:1744-7586 GCA_964593115.1 uncultured Aquificales bacterium | reverse complement strand
TGGTAGCCTGCACAGATCACCCTTGGGGGGCCGTCGAACCTGGTGGGGTTGGCCTGCTTGAAAGAGACCGGGGTGAAGGGGCCGTTGTGTGAGCCCCTCATCCATCCCTCCACGAGGTGGGGGAAGCTGAACGGTTCAAGGGCCTCTCCCACTGCGGGGAACCCGCTCTGGGTTCTCACGATGAGAACCGGGTCGTCCTTGCCCACGTACTTGCCTGCCATCAGGTTCAGTCTTTGCACAGATGCCTTGGCCGCAACCTTTCCCTCTTTTGTGTAAACCCCTTTCAGCATGTACCTGTCAGGGGCACCTATCAGCACCAAAAGGTCGTACATCTCTTCTGGGCATCCGAGTTTTATGCTGAGCCCCTCTTTCACATCCATCACCTCGAAGACGAAGCCGTCGTGCATCTTGGGGTCGATCACCAGGCCTGGGGTGTTGAATGGATCGGCGAACATCTTGAACAGGGGCATGTTCCACGCCCCAGGCGAGGTCTTGTCTGCCATGAAGATGAGCACGGGCTCGCTCTCGCGGTTGTCTATGTCCATCTCTGCCACGCCGGGCCCCATACCCTTCACATTGCCGCTGAATGCGTCTGCCAACAGGTCTTGTCCTGCACCGTAGAGCTTGAGGCTCTTCGCCGCCTCGGTACACCTCATGAAGGTGTCCCAGGCCAGGCGGTGAATCTCCTGGTCCTCTTCGCCCTTGGTGTGGGTCATGATCAGCTCCAGGTCGTCTCCGCAGTGAAGAACGCTGAAGTCAAGAATAAGCCTGTCCTCTTTCGCCCCTTCCAGGCACTCCCTTGCAACCTCTTCCAGCTTGGGATGCATGTGGCTGTGTCCGACGTAGCCTCCCACGTCTGCCTTGATCACGCTCAGAGTGACCTTCATGATGCTCCTCCCTTTCTCGAAGATCCTAAACTAACTCAAAGATTTTCAGGTTGTTGCTGCCAGGCACGCCATGCCCACGGCCCCACCCCAGGTGCCGAGACTGGCGGGCACGATACCGACTCTCCTATGTTCAGGGACCAGGACCCTTCTGGACACCTCGCCCCTCAGGTGGGGCCATAATACCTCCCACGCGTTGGATAGTCCACCTCCCACCACCACAGTGTCTGGATCCAGGGCGTTCACCAGGGATGCTATGCCCCTGCCCAGGGCCTCTCCCACCATCTCGAAGGCCATGGTGGCGAATGGGTCACCTTTGCATGCGAGGCTGAACACCTCTTTTGCATTGGTCTTCTCCACCACCTGTCCGCCCTGGTCGGCCAGGTGCGCGTAGATCCTTTCCAGGGCCGAGGCGGAGGCCATGGCCTCGAGGCACCCCCTGTTCCCGCAGCCGCAGATGGGTCCCTCGGGGTCCACGGTTATGTGGCCGAACTCGGCTGCCAGTCCCTGTGCTCCCCTGAAGAGCTGGCCCTCAATCACCATACCTCCCCCTATCCCTGTGCCCAGTGTGAGGCACAGCATCACTCTGCTGCCCCTTCCAGCCCCCATGGCCCACTCTCCAAAGGCGGCTGCGTTTGCGTCGTTCTCCACCACGACCTGGTGCCCGATACGCTCTTCTAACACCTTCTTGATGGGGTAGAGCCCCTCGAATGGCAGGTTTGGGGGAGAGACCAGCTCACCTGTGGCGTGTAGGTAGGGTGATGCTATGGATATGCCAATGGGGTAGCTCTCTCCCTTAGCCATCTCCACTATGGCATCCACAAAGGCCTGGGGGTTATTTCGAGGAGATTGCACGGTGGCACGGCTGACCACCTTTCCTTCTTCGATAACCACCTTCTTTATGGCAGTGCCCCCTGCATCTATTCCCACTGCCTTCATCTCTTCTCTACCTTTTTCTTGACTTCCTCCCCAGGCGTCACCTGCCAGGAGAATGCAAAAACGTAAGGAATGGGGGCAAGGTCTTCTCCACCTATCTCGTCTGCCTCTGCCTTGTAGATGGGAACGAGCTGGTTTCCCGTGAGAATAGCCAGGTTTTTCCAGATAAAGGGGTTGTAAATCGAGTGGTCTAAGGCCGAGTTGAGCAGAAAGATGGCCTTATCCTTCTCGCCTAACAAGGCGTAACATAGGGAGAGGTTGTTCAGAACCAGTGGGTTTCCGGGAAACTCCTGCCTCAGCGCCTCTAACTCTCTCACGCAGGATGGCCCGTCTGCCTGTTGCAGGGCCAGTGTACCCAGGTTGAACCTGGGCACGGGACTCGGCCAGAGCTTTTCTGCCTTTTTCAGGTCTCCCCAGGCCCTTGCCTCTTTGTGGGCGAACACCTCTCCTATTGCACGGTCGTTCAAAAGCATCCCTTGGGTCTCGTTCTCTCTTCCCTCCATCCTCTCAGAGAGCCAGGCGATTCCACCATCTAACTCACCTGCGAGTATCATTAGCGAACCTTTCACCTCTTGGGGAAATCCACCGTTTTGCAGGGCCTTCTTGAAAAAGGGGATGGCCTCCTTTCTCCTGTCCAAGAGGTAGAGCAACTCTCCCATCTGGTAGTTCACCTCTGGTGAGTCGGGATGCTCCTCCAGAGAGTTGCGCAGTGACAATAGCGCCTCGTGCAGGTAGCCGTGTGACTTGTAGAGATGTGCCAGTTCTACCGCCGCATCCCTCCAGTTTTTGTAGCTTCTCCACCGTATCCATCCACCACAGGCCGCTATTATGGCTATGCAGAGCAGGTAGGTTGCAAGTGGGGGCCAGCTACGTTTTGGGGGTGGTGGCTTAGGTGGAGGGGTGATTATTGGAAGCGGCTCATCTTCTCTCACCACCGCCTTTTGCGCCTTTTGAATATCCTTGTCCAGGTCTATGGGGGAGGGGGGTCTTGTTGCCTCTTTCTCCTTTTCGGGCTTGGACTCTTCTTCTCTCTCTACCCTCTTAGGAGGTTCGCTCTCTTGCTCTTTCAACTTCACCACAAAGGCGTGGCCACACTTCTTGCAGACCAGCTTCAGCCCTTTGGGGGTTATGAGCTCTTTTCTCAGGTGGTATGAGGTTCCGCAGTTGGGGCAGGTGATCTTCAACCTATTGCTCCATCAAACCGTCGAGGCCTGTGGTGGCTGGGCCGTGCACCACCCCTTTCTCGGTGACTATTGCGGTGACGAGGTGGGGCGGCGTCACGTCGAAGGCGGGATTGTACACCGGGGTCTCTTTGGGAGCCGTGGCAACACCGGCACAGCCTGACACCTCTTGGGGGTCTCTCTCCTCTATGGGTATCTCGCCCCCATCTTCCATCTCCCAGTCCACTGTGGATGTGGGTGCAGCTACGTAGAATGGAATGCCATGGTGGTTTGCAAGCACCGCGAGGCTATAGGTGCCTATCTTGTTTGCCACAAACCCCTTGCGGGTGATTCGGTCTGCACCCACCACCACGGCGTCCACCTTTCTCTTTTGCATTAGCCATCCCGCCATGTTGTCGGTGACCAGGGTGTGGGGGATCCCCTCCTTGGCCATCTCCCATGCGGTGAGCCTCGCCCCCTGCAACAAGGGCCTGGTCTCGTCAACCCATACCATAGACACCCTGTTGTGGGCGTGTCCCCAGCGTATCACCCCCAGGGCGGTGCCGTAGCCACCAGTTGCGAGGGCGCCGGCGTTGCAGTGGGTGAGCACCCTTGACCTCTCTTTGAGGAGCCTTCCCCCGTTCTCGCCTATCCTCAGGTTCTGTTGCCGGTCCTCTTTCCAGATCTTGAACGCCTCTTCTGTGACAAGCTCTCTCAGCCCCCGTGTTGGGTTGCCCTCTGCCACCCTTGTAACCCTCTCAATGGCCCAGAAAAGGTTGACAGCAGTGGGACGGCTGGATGCCAAGGGAACACTGGCCTCCCTGAGCAGCTTCAGGGCCTCTTCCCTTGGGCAATCCCCTGCGTTCCACAGGGATAGGGCCATCCCAAAGGCAGCTGCGATTCCTATTGCAGGGGCACCTCGCACCACCATCTCCTTGATGGCCTGAGCCACCTCTTGGGGGGTTCTGCACTTTATCCATGCCTCCCTTTCGGGAAGCAGCCTCTGGTCGAGAAGCTCAAGCACACCCTCTTCGAACCTGAGCGGTGAGAACAGCTCAATCACCTCCCAACAGCCCTTCGGCACCCTTCTCGTCTATGCCCATACAGAGCAGGCTCTTCTCTTTGCCCTTCTCTCCCTTCACGATGGATACCCTCGACTTGGCTATTCCCAGCCTCTTGGCCACCAGGGCCACCAGCTCCCGGTTGGCCTTGCCCCCTTCGGGAGGGGAGTTCAGCCTCACCTTGAGCCTTCCTGACCACTCTCCACCGATCCCGGCCCGTGATGCCTTGGGTTGCACCCTTACCAGCAGTACCACCCCATGGGGGTGCTTCTGAATCCAGCTGTGGCTCATCCCATGCGCATGGAGAGTTGTAGCAGGGTTGTCACCAGGAAATACTGGAGAAAGTAGATGGCCAGTAGCACCACCAGGGGAGAGAGGTCTATTCCTCCCATGGGGGGGATAAACCTTCTCACCCGTTGAAACACGGGCTCTGTGGCCCGGTGGAGGAACCTGACTATGGGGTTGTAGGGATCAGGGTTCACCCACGAGATCAGGGCTGCGATGATCACTATCCACATGTAGATGTTAAGCACCATGTTCACCACCTGGGCCGTGGCCCTCAAAAGATTACCCATTACAAACACCTCTCATCTCCTTCCCATTCCCCAGTACTTAAAGCCAAGCCCCTTCATCTTGTCTGGCTCGTAGATGTTGCGCAGATCCACCACCACAGGCGCTTTCAACGCCTCTTTTATCCTCTTCAGGTTCAGGTTTCTGAACTGGTTCCACTCGGTGGCAACCACGAGAAGGTCGGCGTCCCGTGCCGCGTCGTAAGAGTCTTTTGCGTAGAAGACATCTCCCTTACCCTGGAGGACGGTGGCAGCCGTTTTCATGGCGGCGGGATCAAAGGCCCTGAGCCTGGCGCCACTCTCCAACAGTCTGAGGGCAATGTCCAAGGCCGGGGACTCCCTGATGTCGTCGGTGTTGGGCTTGAATGAGAGCCCCAGCAAGGCAACGGTCTTACCCTTCAGGTCTCCTGCAGCCTCCTCTATCTTTCTCACCGCCACCTCTCTCTGCTGCTGGTTCACCTGTATGGTAGAGCAGACAAGCCTGAATTCGTAACCAGCATCATCGGCTATCTTGCGTAGTGCCATGGTGTCCTTGGGAAAGCACGAGCCACCGTACCCGGGCCCCGGGTGCAGAAACTTGGGTCCTATCCTTCCGTCCAGTCCCATGCCCTTGGCCACCACATGGACGTCTGCATCAACCAGATCACATAGGTTTGCAATCTCGTTGATGAAAGAGATCTTCATGGCGAGAAAAGAGTTGGATGCGTACTTTATGAGTTCAGAGGTCTTTCTTGTTGTGAACACGAAGGGGGTGTCCCTGAGGTAGAGGGGGCGGTAGAGATCCCTCAGTATTGCCCGGGCAGAGTCGCTCTCGGTTCCTATCACCACCCTGTCTGGGTGTAGAAAGTCGTAAACCGCAGAGCCCTCTCTTAAGAACTCGGGGTTGGATGCAACGTCGAACCCCACCTCACCCTCCTTCTCCGAGCCAATAATGGCCTCTATCCTGTCGCCTGTGCCAACGGGCACCGTGCTCTTTGTCACCACCACCTTGTAGTCGTTCAGGTTCTTTGCAATGGTCTTTGCCACCTCTTCCACGTGGGAGAGATCGGCACCACCGTCTCCCCTGGGCGGTGTGCCCACGGCGATGAATATGACAAGGGCCTCTCTGATGGCCCGGTCGATATCCTGGGTGAATTCGAGCCTGCCCTCTTTCGCACCCTTGTCCACCAACTCCTTCAGACCCGGCTCGTAGAAGGGTATCTCTCCCCTGTTCAGTGTATCTATCTTATCTT
>CAZQJB010000068.1:0-1734 GCA_964593115.1 uncultured Aquificales bacterium | reverse complement strand
CGTGATCTTTTCCTCCACCTTGTCCACACAGATCACCTCGTTGCCAAACTCTGCAAACCCCGCTGCAGTGACCAGTCCCACGTAACCTGCGCCGATAACCGTGACTCTCATCCTGTCTCCTCTCTTGTCATCTCAGGTATTTCATTGCGGGTAGCGGTTGTCCCTTTTTGCGGATCTCGAAGTGTAGTGGGTACTTCTCTTTGGCAGTTCCCATCACCCTGCCTATGATCTCGCCCCTCATCACCCACTGTCCTTTCTCTTTTGACCACTCCACATCCTTTCCCGCATAGACCGTTTCGAAGCCTCCCCCGTGCTCTATGATGAGCACCGACGAGTATCCCAGCATGGATGTGGTGCGGTAGATTATCTTTCCGTCTCCCGCTGCCCTGACTATGCCACCAGCCACCTTCAGGTCTAACCCGTGGTTCACACCAGACCTTTGGTCCAGCACCTTTCCGGGAAAGGCAAACCTTGGCGTCCCCCTGCGTGACCAGTAGTGATGGCTTTTCGAGTAGTTCTTTGGGTAGTGGGGCCTGTTTGGTGCAGAAGAATGCGAGGTGCTTCTTTTGGGTATCAATAGCACTGTGCCAACCCTCACCTTTTTGGGGTCTCGTATGTTGTTTGCCCTCATCACCGCCTTCACCGAAACACCGTACTTTTTAGCTATGCGATAGAGGGTCTCTCCCCTTTTCACCCTGTGGTGGATGTAGCTTGTCCCGCCTTTTGCTATTGAGGGAGATGCCCACTGGGCAGGTGTGGCCACCATAATGGCGAGTAGCAAGGGCAACCACCACACCCTGGGTAAGATGGGGTTATCTCTTGGCACCATCAAACCATCTTCTCCAGCATCTTCAGGGCATGATCGTAGTCTGCCACCGCTGTCATGCCCGGTATCTCCCAGCTCTTTATTCCCAACACCGTCTTTCCCGCTTTCAGGGCAAGGGCGATCTCTGACAGTGTACCGTATCCTCCTCCCACCGCCACCAGCACCTTGGAGGTTGTGATGATTATGGCATTTCTTGCTGCCCCCATTCCCGTGGCCACCGGGCAGGTTATGTACCTATTGGCCTCCTCCACTGAGCCCGAGGGCAAGATGCCTATGGTGATCCCCCCTGACTCGAAGGCACCCCTGGCGGCCTCTTCCATCACCCCGGTGCGGCCCCCGCATACCAGTATCCATCCCCGCTGGGCCATGCCTTTTCCCAACAAGAATGCCTCTCTCTTGAGCTCTTCAGGCGGGGCCGCCGCCCCGATCACGCCAATGAGAATGGGTCTTTGGGGAGACGGTGAAGAATGGTCGGGGCGAGCCGATTCGAACGGCCGACACCCAGCTCCCGAAGCTGGTGCGCTACCAGGCTGCGCCACGCCCCGACTACTTTTCCTTTTTCCAACCGTATTTACCGTAAAGTTTGACGAAAACACAACCACCCAAGGACCGGGTTGAGTAGTTGCCCTTTTCGTCTAGTTTGGTCACCTGGAGGAGATCCTGGGAGTAAGCTCCTCCCACGGGGATGACCAGTTTGCCTCCCACGGCCAGCTGTTCCAGGAGAGGCTGGGGAATAAAAGGGGCAGCGGCGGTGACGATTATCCCGTGGTAGGGGGCATGCTTGGGCCATCCCATGGTTCCGTCACCTACCTTTATATGGATGTTGTCGTATCCCAGCTCCCTCAGCAGGGTCTCGGCCCTTTGGGCCAGGGAAGTGATCCTTTGAAAATCAGGGCGCGCCTCCTTTT
>CAZQJB010000067.1:0-7717 GCA_964593115.1 uncultured Aquificales bacterium | reverse complement strand
ACCTATTATATCGGTTCCTTCTAACTCCTTTTCTATGAACTGGTAGGTGTGTATTTGGTTATAGCAATAGATGAATAATGATACCGCAAGAAAAAGAATGGGCAGCACACTTCCAACAATATATCTCCTTATGGATGGTCTTTGAAGAGAAGTAATACCTCTGTCCATACTATTCTACCTGTGGTATTCAGATAAGAAGCTCATCTCGTCATCTCCATCGCCATAAACAGCGGTTGGCGCTGTATTCTGTACCGCATTCTCGTGCCATCCCTATTCTCAAATCCGCCCTCAGCCTCAGAAAATGTGGTTATTTGACAATCTAATCCACCTAACCACTTTGACTTGCAGTTCGTCTCTCCTGCTCCTTCCCTTTTCCTCTACCCTACTCTGGAGTGGTTCCACAAGGTTTATCGTTCTTATTAGCTTTTATCTATAACCCCCGTCTTTCAGAGACGATGTTTCCCACCATCCATCCCACCACCACCGCCGTGAAGAACTGTCCCACCACCGCTTCTGTCACGCAGAGCACCCCTGCTGCCGCGGTTTTAGGCACTATGTCACCGTATCCCAGGGTGGTGAGTGTTACCATGCTGAAGTAGTTGAATATCTCTAATGTGCTGCCCTTGGCCGATGCCAGCAGGTTTCCACCGTAAGAGCCGGGTTGTATCTCGTGCAGCAGCGCGTACAGCCCTCCCCAGAAAAGACCGATGATGAGGTATAGGCAGAGGGCACCGTAAAGGGCCTCGAGGTTCACCTTTTTGAACCTGGCAAGCTGCTTAACGTAAACGTAGATGAGCAGGCTGTAGTACCCCACCATGAGCAGGTATGAGCCCTGCCTGCTGAATATCACCAGGTTGTATAGCCCCAGCCAGTAGGAGATCAACAAGGGTATGAGCAGGATTGCCGCCACGGTTCTCAGCCTGTCGTGGCGCTCTATGGCGTATAGGCTGAGGAAAAGGGTGATGCACAACAACAGGTGGGCAATTACCGATAGCAGCATGTAGGGTTCAAGAAAGGGGGTGAGCACGTTGTACAGTATGAGCCCAACCAGCAGGTTTCTGAAACCGTGCCGGTTGAAGGATACCACTATACGTTTCAGCATTGCTATTGGGCGTTTGGTTCAGGGTTATGGACCAGTTCGTTTCTCCACCGCATCTTCACCCAACTCCTGAACTCTTCGATCTCTGTTGTGCCCATGCGGCTGAACCGCCTCTGTAGTTTAAGGTACCCTTCTATCTTTCCCAGCATCGAGGGCCTGTGGGTCACCCTTACCCTCTTCCCTTCTGCTTCGAGTAAAGGAAATACGCCGGTCTCCACCGCCATGCGCCCTGCCTTAACGGTCAGGTTCTCATCCATCCCCCAGCCTGTGGGACAGGGTGTGAGAAGCAGTATAAAGGCAAAACCCTTTAACGAGTGGGCCTTAGCCCTCTCTATCTTCTTCATCATGTCCTGCGGGTGGCTGATGCAGGCTGTTGCGGCGTAGTCCACGCCGTGCTGTACCATTATTGCGAACAGGTCTTTCTTGCGCTCGCGCTTGAGGCTGGGCGTGGTGGGAGTCCAGGTGCAAGGAGGGGTGGCCGAGCTGCGCTGGGCCCCTGTGTTCATGTATGCCTCGTTGTCATAGCAGATGTAGAGCACCGGTTCTCTACGCTCCGCTGCAGCAGATAGTCCGGCGAAGCCTATGTCGTAGCTGGCCCCGTCTCCCGCCCAGACCATCACCGGGCTCTCCTGGTCTCCTTTTAGACGAAGGGCGTGGGCTATGCCAGTGGCAAATCCGGCAGAGACTGCAAATGGGGTGTGTATGTAGGGCACCTTCATGGCGGTATTGGGATACTTTGCGGCTATGATTGAACTGCACGAAGCTGGCACCACCATTCTGGTTCTCTCTCCCAGCACCTTCAGGGTGAGTCTCATGGATAGGGCCACACCGCAGCCAGGACATGCGAAGTGGCCGGGAGATAGCAGCTCTTCTGAAGGGGCGGGGGGCCTCATATCCACTCTGTGCTCTCCTCTTCAGGGGTCTCTATGCTGCGCCTGTAAATCTCTTCGATCAGGGGAGGTTTAACCTCGCGTCCCCCTGTGGAGACCACCCAGCCTTTAACCACCGGCCTGCCTATGCCAAGGGTATTTCTAACCTCTTGGGTCACTATTCCCGACACCCCATAAGAGACAGCCCTGTCCAGTACCACCAGCAATCTGGCATTACCCACGGCGTCTCTAAGGTCTTCCACGGGAAACGGCCTGAAGAGCCTTAGGTTCACAAGGGCCACGCTCTTGCCCTGCCCAGCCAGTTTCTCCACCACGAAGCCAGCGGTACCTGCCAGATGACCCGTGGCCAAGACCATCACCTCTGCGTCTTCTCTGCCGGTTATCTCTACCGGCCTGTATCTTCTTCCTGTTAAGCCCTCCCACTCTTCAAAGGCCTCCTTCCACACGCTTAGTGCCTCTTTCTGCTGCTTGAACGTCAAGCCCCTGAACCTGTGGTATAGTTCGGGCTCAAGGGTGGGCCAAAGGGTGAATGGGTCCTGGTGGTCAAGTGAGAACTGAAAGTTGAAGGGCGGCAAGAAGGTATCAACCTCTTCCTGGGAGAGAGGCTCCACGGGCTCTGAGGTGTGCGAGATGAAGAAGCCGTCGATTCCCATTAGCGTGGGTATGCAGCACCTCTCGGCCACCCGGTAAGAGATGGGCACCAGGTCCATGGCATCCTGGGCCGAGGTGGAGAAGACCTGCATCCAACCGGTGTCCCTTTGAGAGAGCTGGTCTTGCTGATCACACCAGAGGTTCCAAGGGGCCCCAACAGCCCTGTTTGCCACCACCATCACCAGGGGCAGGCGCCCCCCTGCGCACCAGTGCAGCATCTCGTGCATGAAGAGCAATCCCTGGGACGAGGTGGCTGTGAAAGAACGCGTGCCCTGTGCTGTTGCCCCGGCTATCACCGATATGGCGCTCATCTCTGACTCCACGGGGATGTAATGGGCATCAAGGCTGCCACCTGCCACGAAGGCCGCCAGATCCTCGATGATGTAGGTTTGGGGAGATATGGGATAGGCTGCCATCACCCTGGGCCTGCACAGTTTCACCCCGTGCGAGACGGCAGCCGAACCCGTTAGAACCTCTCTCTTTCCCATGGGCCCTCAGTGAACCTCCAGCTCCATTGCCTCCCTGTCCACCTCTACCACCACCTTACTGAAGAGTCCCCAAAGGGCACGGTCTATCTTCTCTTCCAGGGGCAGCTCGGGATCGAAAGAGACAGAAAGCACTTCGAGAATGGCTTCCACCTCCATGCCCTCGTCCACCACCTCCCTGATCGTCTCTGTGGTGGCTCGCTTTATCTCGTCCCTGGTCTTCTCTTTGCCCTCTAACTTCCTCATGGCCCTTAGCAGTATCTCGTCCCTTTTTCTCATTTTCAGCTCTCCTCTTTTAGGTGGCCGTCAACCATGCGCAGCCTTCTCTTCGCCATGGCGGCTATCTCGGGGTCGTGGGTGACTATCACCATGGTCCTGTTCAGCCTCTCCTGCAGCTCCAACAACACCTCGAGAAGCTCGTGCCCGGTGCTCCTGTCGAGGTTGCCTGTGGGCTCGTCTGCCAGCAACAGGTGTGGATCATTCACCAGGGCCCTTGCCATGGCAACCCGCTGTTGTTCTCCACCGGAAAGAGCCGAGGGCCTGTGTCCAAGGCGGTCCCCAAGGCCAAACTCCTCAAGCAGCCCCCTTGCCTTCTCTGCAGCCTCGTTCTTTGAGACACCCTTCAACAGGGCTGGCATCATGGTGTTCTCTAACGCCGAGAACTCTGGCAACAGGTGGTGGGCCTGGAACAGAAAGCCTATGGTGCTGTTTCTCACCATTGCAAGCTCTTTCTGGGACATCTCTGTGGTCTTCTTTCCCTCAAGCAGTATCTCGCCCCTGGTGGGCACGTCCAGAAGACCCAGCAGGTGCAGCAGGGTGGACTTGCCAGCCCCTGATGGGCCCATCACCGCTATGAACTCTCCCCTCTCAATGGCGAGGTCTATGCCCTTTAGCACCTCAAGGCTCTTGTGGGAGTTGGTGTAGGTTTTGCAGAGGTTGATCGCCTGTAGAAGTGGTTCACTCATTCAGGACCTCCAAGAGGGACTCCAGTTCACCCTTTATTTCGCGTATCAGCCTTGCCCTCTTGGGGTTTCCCTCTACCACCTCCCCCTCCAGGTACCGTCTCGCACCCTCTATTGTGAATCCCCTCTCGTAAAGAAGGTCCTTTATCAGCAGTATAAGTTCTAAGTCTCTGTCACTGTAAAGCCTTTGCCCCTTTCTCTTGGTGGGGGACAACTGGGGAAACTCCTTTTCCCAGAAACGCAGCACAGAGGGAGCCAGCCCCGTTGCCTTGCTGACCTCTCCTATTCGCTTGAATCTCTTCTCGTCGTGCAGCATGGGCGCCAGTCACTCACCCCCTGTTTTAGCGATTTGACTCTACATCCCTAATTCCTAATAATGGGGTGAGTCAAGAGCGATACCGGTGAAAAGGGCCAATCACCCTAAAGAAGAAGGAGAATATGGGAAACAGGGTAATAGCTAACGCAGACATCAAGGAGACGCGGGTTGCCATACAGGGAGACTGGGGGCTCTGCGAGGTTTACATAGAGCGTAAAGGCGAGAAGGGTATAGCGGGCAGCATCTACAAGGGTAGGGTTGTTAAGGTGTTGCCTGGTATGGAGGCCGCCTTCGTGGACATCGGCCTTGGCAGGGCAGGTTTTCTCTATGTGACAGACGTGTTCGAGGGTTTCGACGATTACAGCCGACATACTCAGGGAAGGGCAGGAGATAATGGTGCAGGTGGCAAAGGAGCCCCTGGGCACCAAGGGCCCCAGGCTAACCTCGCACATCACCCTGCCAGGCAGGTACCTTGTGCTTATGCCAACTGTGAACCATATAGGCATATCCCGACGCATAGACAAGAAAGAGGACAGGGCCCGGCTGAAGGAGATCGTGGAGAGAATCAAGCCTCCCTCAATGGGTCTCATCGTTAGAACGGTGAGTGCTGACAAGGAAGAGGCGGACCTGATAGAAGACCTGGACTTTCTGCTTCGCATGTGGGACGGCATAAGGCGAAAGATGGAGTCCGTCTCTGCCCCCTCTTTGCTCTACAAAGACCTTGACCTGTTGTTGCGCTCGGTGAGAGACTTCCTCTCGCCGCAGACCTCGTCCATGGTGATAGACGATCCGAAGGAGTACGAGAGATGCATGGAGTTTGCAAAAGAGGTTCTTCCCCAGCTCTCGTACAAGATAGAACTCTACCAGGGAGTCACCCCAATCTTCGAGTACTACGGAATTGAAGACGAGATAAACAAGGCTCTTGGCAGCAAGGTGTGGCTGAAGTCTGGGGGATACATAGTCATCGAGGAGACCGAGGCACTCACCGCCATAGACGTTAACACCGGGCGTTACGTGGGTGGTAAAAACCTGGAGGAGACCATCTTCAACACCAACATGGAGGCCGCCCGGGAGGTTGCCCACCAGGTGATGCTAAGAAACGTTGGTGGAATCATCATCATCGACTTCATCGACATGGAGGAGGAGGAGCACAAACAACAGGTGCTCGAGATGCTGAAGAACTCCTTGAAGAGAGACAGGTATCCATCTTACGTTCAGGGTTTTTCAGAGCTTGGACTGGTGTTGATGACCAGAAAGAGGGTTAAGGAGAGCCTGATAAGAACCATGTCTCAGAGTTGTCCCTACTGCGCCGGTAAGGGCTACATAAAGTCGCCATTCACCGTCTGCTACGAGGTGTTTAGGGAGGTGCGCAAAAAGGCCATGTCAACTCCCTCAAGGGGAGGCAAGAGAGTGATGGTAGAGGTGCACCCTGACGTGGCAAAGATGATGGTGGAGGAGGAGGGAGACTCCCTGGACCTGCTGGAGTCCATGCTTGATATTAAGATAATAGTCAGCGAGTCCCCCACCCTTCATCAGGAACGTTTCGTGGTTCGTTGCGTACCATAGCCTAATGAATGTCAAAGAGCTTCTATCGTTGAAAGACAGGGTTCTTCCCGTGGTGAGGGAGGGGGGAGACTATGCCGCCTACATGTTCAACAGGCTAAGGGCAGGAGACGAGATGGTGCAGGTGGAAGAGAAGGGCCCCAGCGACTTTGTCACCCGTGTTGACAGGGAGATAGAAGAGAGGGTGATTTCTGTCTTGGAAAGGCTCTTACCAGGGGTGAGCGTAGTGGGAGAGGAGGAGCATTGCCGGTGGGGAGGGGGGTCTGTCCCCCAAAACTGCTGGATACTTGATCCCCTGGATGGAACCAGGAACTTCCTGCGGGGATATGCCCGGTTTGCCATATCCCTGGCCCTGCGGCTCGAGGGTGAACTTGCGATGGGTATGGTTTACCAACCGGTAGGCGGAGACCTCTTCTGGGGGTGCAAGGGGTGCGGGGCCTGGCATGGAGAGCGGGCCATGAAGGTGTCTGGTCAGGGCGATCCCACCAGGTGGACGGTCTCCATAGGCATGCCCTTTAAGGCCGTTGCATGTCTCGATGGATTCATTGATGTTTACCGGTCTCTCTTTGCTAAGGGGGTGGCCATTCGTCACACCGGCTCCGCTGCCCTTGACATTGCCTACACCGCCGCTGGGATCTTCGATGGGGCCTTAGAGCTTGCCATGGCGCCCTGGGACGTGGCTGCCGGGGTGCTGCTGGTAGAGGAGGCGGGCGGCAAGAGCCGTTTTCTCGAAGACTCTCCCCTTCTACCCTCCTGCTCCGTGGTTGCCGGGGGTGAACCCTTCTGCGCTCACCTTGAAGATGAGGCATGCATAGCTGCAGTTTCAGCCTGTTTGAAAGGTGTCCATTCCTGAGTCAAGCTGCTGGTTGGAGGTGGTTTATTTTGGATAAGAACGGGATACAACTCTGGGAGAGGATAAAAGAGGGCAACCTCTCAGAGGCCGACAAACAGTTGGTCTTTGATCTCAGCCACGAGGTGTTAAACTTTTTCGCCAAGAGCCGCATAGCCCCAACCCCAGAGAACTACACCATCTGGTTTCTGGCCTTCGCCTATCTAAGGGAGAAGGGAATAAGAAACCCCGAGATATCCCAGGTCTTCTCTGCCTACGACATGGTGGTGGACCTGCTGGATGCGGGAGAGGACAAGGGACAGGTGGCGGTAGAGCAGGTGGCACTGGACCTTAGCAAAGAGGTTAGAAAGATTCTGAGGGAGTTGAGAAACCTGCTCTTTCATATTGCGGAGACTCTCCTCGAGACTGCTGAGATGTCACGGGACGAGATCAGGCTGATCAACAGGTTCAGAATAAGGATGAAAGAGAACGCCTTGGAGAAGGGAGACATAGACAGGCTGGCCGAGCTTGTGAACCACGTGAACGTTAGAAGCGGTTATGCCCTTAAAGAGATAAACGAGAAAATCTCGGCCATGGAGAGCCGCCTGTCTGGCAAGGTGGAGGACAGCGCCCTTGACCCCGTCTCTGGTGCCATGAAGCTGAAGGTCTTCAAGATGCTCGTTCGAAAACTGCTAAGGCGCAAAAAGGTGGTGGACGAGCCTTACACCCTGCTATTGGTTGACGTGGACAACCTTGCCTCCATCAACGAGAGGTACGGTGAGGAGGTGGGCGATCTATACCTTCGAAGGCTGGTGGACATAATCAACAAAGAGCTCAGGGGAAATGATTTTATAGCCCAGTACCGGGGCGGCACCTTCCTGGTGCTACTAAGGGATGTCTCGGTGAGAACGGCCTCCCGGGT
>CAZQJB010000066.1:0-7726 GCA_964593115.1 uncultured Aquificales bacterium | reverse complement strand
GCAATCTTCATACCTGTTTGCTTCATGAATGACAAGGGGTTTGTTGGACAGGCTCACTAAAGTGTAACTATAATATGGATGGGATGCTTGGCTATGATGTACACTTAACCTTCTTTCCAAACAAGTATAAGTATGAGAAAACAGGCTGGTGGAACGGAGCGGAGCCGTAGGCGAATTAGTCTTACACCTCATGGAAGGTAGCCGAGGTTGTGAGAGATCTCCAGTGCCCCCTCTTGCACAACCTTGGACAGTTCTTCCATACGCTCTGTTGGCATGCGGTCTTTGGGGGCCGATATGGAGAGTCCTGCCACCACCATCTTGGTGTAGTCTTTTATGGGGGCAGCTACGCATCGCACGTCTTCCTGGAACTCCTCTATATCAAAGGCATAGCGTTGTTCTGCTACCTTTGCCAGATGCTCTTTCAAACTGCCTGGGTCGCATATGGTGTTGTTGGTGAAGGGGGTTATATCGTTCTCGGCGATAAGGCGGTCTATCTCTTCCGGGGGGAGTGAGGCCATCTGAACCTTGCCTATGGCGGTGGCGTAGGCAGGTATTCTCGATCCTATTCTCGATACAACCTGCACGCTCCTGGTGCTTCTCACCTCTTCGATGTAGATGGCGTAGATGTCCCTTAAAACCCCGAGATAGACCGTTTCGTTGTACTTCTTTGCTATGCGCTCCATAACGGGTTTGGCGGGTTTTATTAAGCCTACCTGGTACTTGAAGATCAGCCCAAGCTCCAAAATCTTGGGCCCCAGGGTATAGGCCTCTGTTCTTTTTGTCTGTTCAACGTATCCCTTGAACTCCAGGGTTGCCAACACCCTGAAAACGTTGTTCTTGTGCAGGCCGACCTTGTTGCTTAGCTCTGTTACCCCGAGTCTCTCACTCTCTGTGTCTAAGTAGCACGACAGTAGTACCAGAGCCCTGTCCACGGCCTTCACTATGTCGTCTTTCTGCCCTTCTGTTTTTGCTCTTGTTCTTCTTCTGAGACCCTTTGCCATTTTCTTGATCCTCCTTGCCTTTGACAAAAGCTACAAAACAGGGTTTTTATCTCGTGTCAAGGGGGAATCTACTAATCAAGCTAAAGAAATATTCATAATCGGTATTATGTTATCGGCCTTGTTTTTGTATAGTGTGTTGAAAAGAAACGGCGTTCTTAGTTGTGTGTTCGAGTGGTGTTTTATGATCCTGGTGGTGTTGAGCCTTTTAGCCTGTTTTCCCATCTCCATGCGGTGTTTATGATGTAATCGATAATCGAGATCATCGTGTTGGGGCTGCCATTTTAGCTCACTCCGGATCCTGGATGAATCTGCAACCAGGGAAGGGGGGTCTCCTGGTCTTCTTGGAGCCTTCACAACCTTGAAGTTTACGCCTGTAACCTCTTTAGCGGTCTTGATCACCTGGCGCACCGAGTATCCATGACCGTATCCGCAGTTGTACACACGGCTCTCTCCTCCAGAAAGAAGATGCTCAAGGGCCAGTATGTGGGCGTTTGCCAGGTCGTCCACGTGTATGTAGTCGCGAATGCATGTGCCGTCTGGAGTGGGATAGTCGGTGCCGTATATCTCGAGTTTATCTATCTCTCCTGCGGCAGCCTTTAGGGCCCTTGTTATTAGGTGGGTCGGTTTGGGCGAGACCTGTCCTATCCGAGATAGGGCATCTGCCCCTGCCACGTTGAAGTAGCGTAATGCGACGTACCTGAACGAATACGCCTTTGAGCAGTCCTTTAACACCTTTTCTACGAAGACCTTGGACTGGCCATAAGGGTTTATTGGTTTCAAGGGGGCGTCTTCTGTTACAGGTACTTCCTCTGGCTCTCCATAGACTGCGGCGGTACTTGAGAATATGAAGTGTTTCACCCCGAATTCCCTGCATCTATCAAGCAGGTTTAACGTGTTCACGGTGTTGTTCAGGTAGTATTTTAGGGGGTTCTCCACCGATTCAGGTACCACTATGTGGGCAGCAAAGTGCATGACGGCTTCGGGACGGTAGTTGTTGAAAAGGTCGATAAGGGCGCTGCTCTGGGAAAGATCCCCTACTACCAGGTCTCCACTAAGCACAGCCCAGGAATGTCCTGTGCTTAGATTGTCGTAGGTTACTACCTGGTAGCCTCGCTCTCCAAGGGCCTTCACCACGTGGGAGCCTATGTATCCCGCGCCACCTGTAACAAGAACTCTCAATAAAGAATCCCCAGTTAAGCTGTGCAGGGTTCCCTCGCATAATGCAGGAACCCTGCACCTTTAGTCTGTTATCCTTTCTCTATCTCCATCCAGACGCCATGGCGGCTCAGCTTCTCGAGCTCGATGTTAAGGCTGTCCACCAGTGAATTGTACAGGTCTATGTATTTGGCTATCACCTTGATGTGACTGTTGTTGATGTGAACGAGACCGTCGTCTCCACAGTTGGGGCAGACGAATATGGGCTGAACCGACGATCTGCTCCACTCAGAGAGCTTCTCTGCAGTCACCTCTTCCTTGTGCTTCTCTCCACAGATATTGCACACAAAGTTAACTCCAACCACCTTCTCCATAATCCTCTCCTTTCGACGCCAGAAATTATGGGGACAAACACGCCCCTATCTTTGAAATAGTATGCCATGGCGAGATCAAAGTGAACCCCTATGCCTTTTTCGTGTAAACCTTCTTCACCAGAACCTGTTCCCCAATGGAGATTATGTTGTTCACCAGCCAGTATAGCACCAGGCCAGAGGGGAAGTTCAGGAATAGGAAGGTGAATATTATGGGCATTGCCAGCATTATCTTGTTCTGGGTGGAGTCTCCCATGGCGGGGGTCATCTTCTGTTGCAGGAACATGGTGGCTCCCATGAGTATGGGGGTGATGTAGTAGGGGTCTTTTGCCGAAAGGTCGGTTAGGTATCCTATGAATGGTGCGTTCCTCAGCTCTATTGCCACCATCAGCACCTTGTACAAGGCGAAAAATACGGGGATTTGCAAGAGCATTGGTAGGCACCCACCCATGGGATTTATCTTTTCTCTTTTGTACAGGGCCATGGTCTCGGAGTTCATCTTTGCTGGGTCGTCTTTGTAGAGGCGTTTTATCTCTTGCAGCTTGGGTTGCAGGTCTTGCATCTTGGCCATGGACTTGTACCCATAAGCGGTGAGGGGGTGGAATAGCACCTTTATTATCAGGGTGAGTATTATGATTGCCCATCCGTAGTTGTGGACCTTGCCGTACAGGTAATTGAGGGCCTCCAGGGCGGGTTTGGCTATAATGGCAAACATGCCGAAACGGATGTTCTCTTCAAGGTGCATGTTGAAACTCTTGAGCAGGTGGTAGCGCTTGGGCCCGATGAATCCCCAGAAAGAGAAGGCCTTGGGCGTATCGCTCCAAACGGCTATGCGCCAGCGGTCCTTCTTTAGTCTCTCTATCCAGGTGTAGGTAGGTTGCGAGGGCACCACGGTGCAGGTGAAATAGAGAGACTGGAGAGCTACCCAATAGGGGTTTGTGAACTCCCTGTGCTGCCCGTCTTTTTTGAGCTTAACCTCTTTTGCGGTTCTTTTCTCTTTCAGAAAGACCAGGGGACCAGAGAAGGCATACCTGCTCTTCCTGTCCGATGGGGCCACTGTTGGACCCATCAGTATGCCTGTGGCCAGCGGTTTACCCTGCTGCTCAACCTCTATGCTGCCCTCCATGGTGTAGGGGGTGGTTTTTGAGAAGAGCACCCTCTTTTTAACCTTCAGGTCCTCATGGGGCAGGTGAAGGGTTAGCTCTACCCCTATCTTGTTCTTCTCTTCCACTCTCTTTATGTTGAAGGTAGATACATTGATCCTTGCCGCCAGGGCAGGGTTGTCTGGAATCACAACCTGCAGGTATCCCATGTTATCCACAAGCTCCATGGGATTACCCTTTGAGTCCTTGTAGCTCTTAAGGGCATAACCGCTCAGAACGCCGCCGAACCCGTTGAATCTCACCTTGGCGTACGGAAGATCCAGTTCTACAACCCTTCCGGCGCTCCGTTCTTTATCCATTGCGGCACTTTGGGGTTTCTCCATGCCGAACGGGGATGCGGGATTTAACTTGTGGGCGCTTTTCTCTTTTTGGGTCGCCGTTGGCCTGTTTGCGGCCCTGTTCTCTGCCTTCTTTGATGGAACCACGTATTTCTGGAAAGCCACTGCTATGAGCAGTGCAAACACGAATGCGAGTATAAGTCGCTGTTCTGGTTTCATTCTATCTCCTTAATCACGCTTCTTGGGTGGAACCGGGTCGTATCCACCTGGATTGAACGGATGGCAACGCAGTATGCGCCTCACCGCAAGCCACGAGCCCTTCAGGGCCCCGTGGGTCTCCACCGCCTCTAAGGCATACTGGGAGCAGCTTGGGGTGAACCTGCACGCAGGCGGGAAAAGGGGGGACAAGAATATCCGGTATCCCCATATACCCATCTTTATTGCCTTCACCCACGCCGATTCAGGTCCCTGGCAGCCCGTCTCCACATGGATAGCAGCTCTTTCTCCAGTTCCTTGAAGGGGGGTATATCTACTTCCCTCTTCACAGTCACCACGAAGTCGGCTGCCGGCAACTCGTGGCGGTGTTGTCTGTACGCTTCCCGGATCAGTCGCTTCCATCTGTTCCTCCTCACCGCCTTGCCGCATTTCTTGGTGACGGTTATGCCCAACCTTGGTCCAGCATCTCCCTGACCTTTATCCAGGTAGTGCAGCACCAGGTGCTTGGCGGACAATCGCTTACCGTGGTTGTAAACCGCCAGGTACTCACGCCTCTTGCGCAGGAGAAATTGCCTTTTGAGGGTGAACCTTTTTCTCTTATCCCCAATACAGGACACACCAATGGTTATTGTACAGCCAGGCGTTTTCGGCCCCTTGCCCTGCGCCTCTTGATTATCCTTCTCCCTGAGGGGGATCTCATCTTTGTCAGAAATCCCATTCTTCTTTTTCTGCGCCTGTTCTTTGGTTGGAATGTGCGTTTCAAGTCTCTTCTCCTCCTTAGCCTTAGTGAACTCGGTTCTGATGTATCTCTTCAATGTCGTTGTGGAAGCCCCCTAAACCACAGGGGGCCTTCATGGTCAAGTGCCACACCACCCCCCTTAATCGAATAGACTAAAAAAGGCGGGGAGAAGGTTAACCTTCTCCCCTATGACCAAAGAGGGATGAAGGAACTACTTGCCCTTGAACGAGGCCTTCCTTTTCTCGATAAAGGCCTTTGTACCCTCTTTCATGTCCTCTGTTGCACATGATAACCCAAACAGGTCTGCCTCTATTCTCAGCCCCTCTTCAAGGCTGGTCTCGAGCCCCCTGTCCAGCGCCTCTATTGCGTATTGCACCGCCACGGGCCCCTTGGAAAGGATTAGCTTTAGCAGCTCTTTCGCCTCGTCCATGAGCCTCTCTGGGGGTACAACCCTGTTCACGAGCCCCCATTGAAGGGCCTCGTTTGCGTCTATCATTCGTCCCGTTGTCAAGAGATCCAGGGCCCTGCCTTTTCCAACGAGGCGTGGCAGTCGCTGGGTGCCCCCGTAACCAGGTATGATTCCAAGGTTCACCTCGGGTTGTCCAAGTTTTGCCTTCTCTGAGGCAACTCTTAGGGTGCAGGCCATTGCAAGCTCACACCCGCCCCCCAAAGCAAAACCGTTTATCGCCGCGATTACTGGTTTTCCCAAAGTCTCTATCTTGCGAAAGACCCTTTGCCCTTTAAGGGAGAACTGGAGACCAGAGGTTGCGTTCAGCTCGGTTATCTCTTGAATGTCTGCCCCCGCCACGAAGGCCTTCTCTCCCTCACCGGTGATGATCACCCCCTTCACCCCTGTGTCGTTGCCTATCGCGTCGAGCACTGACTCGAGCTCTTCCATCACCTGGTTGTTCAAGGCGTTAAGCACCTTGGGACGGTTTATCTTAACAATGGCTATGCCTTCATCCACAGAATAGAGAATGGTTTTAAGCTCCATCTGGCTCATCCTCCTTGTCGCCTTGGTTTTAGTGTCATTTAATCTATGTTGGTGCCGTTGTAAATAGGTGTTGTGGGTCGGTTTGAAAAACGGGGTGGTGGCACCTCTTTGGGTTAACCCTTGGATATACCTGAACTCTTAGAGTTTACCTGCTCTTTGGTTATGAGAGTTAGCCGGTGATTTATGTGTAACTCGTGAACAGGCCGTGCAGTTTTGATAACTGAAGAGGGAGCAGGTTCACATAAGGCACATATTGTAGGTGGGTAACTCGCAACCTACCGCTTCTTGTAGCGAAGCCTGGTATAAAGAGGCCAAGGGTCTGATCTTTAGTGGATTTGTGTTGTTTATTGCCGGTGTGTATGCACTCTTGAGCCGTTGTTAACTTGCTTGACTACCAGAGCCAGCCGTGGCAAATAACCTCACATTACAGAAGCCGCCGTTGGTGTAAAGGAGGGGGTTATTAGTTGAGCGAACTTGTAGCAGGTAAAGGCGTGGACCTGGTAGAGGTTCCCATAGATCTCCTATCTCCTGAGAATGCCACCGACGTAGCCCTGTACCTGATGATGAATGGCGAGATGGTCCTCTACAAGAAGGCGGGGGTCTATCTGCCCAGGGGAAGGATAGATAAGCTTGTAAAGCAGGGAGTTAAGGTCTTCTACCTGCAGAAAGAGATGGTGGGCCACTTCCTGGAGAGGACCGGCGAGGAGATAAGGCAAATGCTTCTGAGCCACAAGCCCTCTATTCAGGAGCTGAAGAACGTCCACAAGAAGCTCACCGATTTTTCTGCGTCCCTCCTGGCGGTCCCATCGCAGGAGACCATAGAGCTCTCGGTAGAGGTAGCTGGGTCGCTTGCAGAGTGCATAGAGAAGAACGAGGATATCTCTACCCAGGTGCTTTTCTTGATGGAGAAGGACATTGCCACCAGTATCCACATCACCAATGTCCATTTTCTGGTGGCAGGGTTTTCCCATTTCATGGGTTACCGTGGAGACGAGCTGAGAAGGATGTCTGCCATGGGCATGCTGCACGACGTGGGTAAGGCCATGGTGCCAGATTTCATACTGAGAAAACCGGGCAAGCTAACAGACGAGGAGTTCGAGGAGATAAAGAAGCACACCCTGTACGGCAGGGATATTCTTAGAAACAACGGTGCCGACGAGTTCATTCCCGGGGCGCTTTGCCACCACGAGAACATAGACGGAACCGGTTACCCCATGGGATTGAAGTACGAAGATATTCCCAAAGAGGCCCTGGTGGTCAAGGTTTGTGATATCTACGAGGCCCTAACCGGATACAGGCCGTACCGCAATCCCTTTAAGCCCTTCGCTGCGGCCAAGCTGATGGTGGAGGAGTTTGTGAAAGAGAAGAAGGCGCTACCCATGGACATCATGGAGAAGTTCATAGCCTTCGTGGGGGCCGCTAAGCTTTAGCGGGATCGTTAGTGAATATTTGTAAGACGCTCACTTTCTTAAGCGCTTTATCCTCTCCATACGGCTGACAACGTCTTTCACCCTGAGGGCAAAGTTGGTGCCTGCTATCACCACCTCGCCGGTGGCTATGACCTTGTCGCCGATCAAGAGCTCTACGGGCTCGTCCTCTGCCTTGTTCAGCTCTATAACCGAGCCAGGGCCCAGCTTCAGTATCTCTTTTATGGGCATCTCTGCCTTTCCAAGGCTCACCACCGCCGGCAGCTTGATATCCAGGATGAGCTCCATCTTCTCCTGGCTTATCTTGAAGTAGTCTTTCTCTACCGGCACTCCCGTTACGGCCTCTCCCTCTGCCCCTGGTTCAGGTGCGGCCTGGGCAGGG
>CAZQJB010000065.1:0-7963 GCA_964593115.1 uncultured Aquificales bacterium | reverse complement strand
TTTTCCTCACCCAAACCCTATGCCCTGGAACCTCCCGGTGGTTATCACCAGATGAAGGGGTTGTGTTGTTGATTACCCCGATATCTTGAGCTACCCGCCCGGGTTTTTCTTGTTGGCATGGTGTTTGCTCAATCCGCTTTCCCAGGAGGAGAGAGCAAAGATGATAAGCAGCTTGTACACAGGCGCGGCGGGAATGGTGGTTGGCGAGAGGCGAATAGACGTGATCGCCAACAACATCGCTAACGTTGACACTCCTGGTTATAAGTCAGACGGTATGACCTTCTCTGACTACCTTCTCACCCACGGGTACGTGAAGGGATACCCTCAGGATACCCCCTCTTTAATCCCCAAGTACGCCGTGGCCCCCGACGAGCCCTCTTCTCCTGACCCCTTCGACGCCAAGAACCCCATTGTGTTTCCCGACCAGCACTACATCAACTTCACCGAGGGGCCCCTGCAGGAGACGGGTAACACCTTTGACCTGGCCATCAGGGGCAGGGGGTTCTTCATGGTTAAAACAGATAACGGTTACGCATTCACGAGAAAGGGCATATTTCACGTGGACCCCGACACCAAGTACCTTGTGACCGACGACGGGCATCCCGTGATGAAGAGGGTTCCCCCGGGTCAGCCTCCCGAGCCCATAACCATAGACGACACCACCAAAGAGATATTCATCCGCTACGACGGCGAGGTGGTTGTGGGCGGAAACGAGGCGGGCCAGATAGACATTCGCGACTTCAAGCGCCCCTACAACGAGGTGCTTGAGAAGGCCGGTTACACCCTTTTTGCCCCCAAGGACCCAGGAAACCTGGGTTACTCCCGAGATCCCGACGAGAACCAGGTGCTCCAGGGCTACATCGAGAAGTCTAATGTGAACGCGGTGCGCTCAATGGTGGACCTTATCGAGGCATTCAGACACTACGAGAGCTGCCAGAAGGCCATACAGGTCACCTTCGAGGACGTCACCAGGGCCACCGTGAACGAGGTGGGACGTGTTGGATAAGAATAAGAGGTTAGAGCAGGAGGAGCGGCTATGTTGAGGGCATTGTGGACTGCAGTTACGGGAATGAGAGCCCAGCAGATGAACATCGACGTCATCTCTAACAACCTCGCCAATGTGAACACTGTTGGGTTCAAGCGCACCAGGGCCGACTTTCAGGACCTGATGTACCAGACCTTGAGGCCGCCTGGGGCCGACAGCACCGCCAACACCAAGATCCCCACGGGGATCCAGGTGGGACTGGGTGTGAGGCCCGCGGCGCTGGAGAAGATATTCTTGCAGGGCAACTTCAAGCTAACCGACAACCCCTTGGATATCGCCATCGAGGGAAAGGGCTTTTTCCAGATCACCCTGCCCAACGGTGACACAGCATACACCCGCTCTGGGGCCTTCAAGATGGACGACCAGGGCAGAGTGGTGACCTCAGACGGCTACCTTCTTCAGCCATCCATCACCATTCCCTCTGACGCAATAGACATCTCCATAGGAGAAGACGGCACCGTAAGCGTGCTTCAGCCCGGTAACACCGACTACACCCAGGTGGGACAGATACAGATAGCGACCTTCCAGAACCCCGCCGGACTCAAGAGCATAGGGCGTAACCTCTTCATGGAGACGGGCTCCTCGGGTCCGGCCACCGTGGGAACCCCCGGTGAAGACCAGTTCGGCACCCTGGCACAGGGATACGTCGAGATGTCCAACGTGGACACCGTTGAAGAGATGGTGAACCTCATCGTGGCGCAGCGTGCCTACGAGGCAAACTCGAAGACCATTCAGACCGGCGACGACATGCTGCGCATAGCCAACAACCTGAGGAGGTAAGGGGCCATGATGGGGCTTAGAAAAAGACTGAATCTGCCTGCTATGTTGCTCTTCTCCTGCTGCTTCACCTTGTTTTTTGGTCTTGTTGGAGCTTCCTGCACGGCATCTGCGGCCACCCTGGCCCACGAGGCCGAGGTGTACCTTGAGGATGTTGTGGGAAGCCCGGTGAAGATCATTGAGGTAGAGGCGGGGCGCTCCTTGTCCCGCCTCCATGCTCCTTTCCACGTGCTAAGGCACACCGGCGGATGGCAGAGGGGCGAGACCTCGCTTATGGTTGCAGGAGAAGACGGGCGCACGGCATGGGTTAAGGTGAGGTTTGGTATCGAGGCCACCCTGGTTGCAGCGTCCCACGAGATCAAGAGGGAGAGGGTGCTCTCTCAGGGTGACCTGTTGCTGAAGCGCGGCATATTTGCACCCAAGGACGTGCTTTCGGCGGTGACAGACCCAAACCAGGTGATTGGTATGACGGCCAAAAGGCGCATACCTGCCGGCTCTATCATCACCCCACGCATGGTTAAGCAGACCATACTGGTGAAGAGGGGAGACCTGGTGACGGTGAGCGTCGAGGCCGGTGACATCGTTATCCTGGCCAAGGCCAAGGCCCTGAGGTCAGGGGCCCTTGGTGACGAGATCACCGTGCAGAACATCGCCACGGGGCGCAGCTTTTCGGGCACGGTGGCCGGCCGCGACAGGGTGGTTGTTGAGATAGGGGGTTGAGCCATGAAGAGACTCTGCGTGTTGTTGATGGTGGCAGGCCTGTTGGGCACCGGTTGTGCAAGCAGGCAGGCCATGATGGAGACCTTCAGGGATGCCCCCCCCTTGAAGACCTGGGAGACGCACCCCAAGCAGAGAGACCAGTATCCCCTTGACAAGGCCTACATGAGCGAGGGCTCATTGGTGACAAAGGGCAAGGTGAACAACACCTTGTTCGCCGACTTCAGGGCACGCCACGTGAACGACATGGTGACCATAATCGTGAAGGAGTCCGCCACCTCTTCCGACGATGCCAAGGCCGAGAACAACAGGGAATGGTCTGCTAACACCAAGCTGACCAAGCTGTTCGGGTTGAAAGACGAGCTCTCTGACCTATTCGGGGTGAAGGACCCATCCACCCTTCTCGACATGAGCTCTAAGGGTGACTTTAAGGGAAAGGGAAAGAACACGCAAAAGACCACCTTAGAGACCCGCATAGCCGCCTTGGTGGTAGAAGAGCTGCCCAACGGCAACCTGGTGATAGAGGGCAGGCGCGACCTCTTCGTGAACGGCGAGCGCAAGGTGTTGGCGATAAGGGGCGTGGTGAGGCCGCAAGACATCTCTCCTGACAACACCATCTCTTCTGAGTACGTGGCCAACGCCCAGATAATCTACCAGGGCGAGGGCATAGTGTCCCAGAGCCAGCAGCCAGGCTTGTTCACCAAGCTGCTGATGTTCTTCTGGCCGTTCTGATGGGGGTGGTGCCATGACTAAGGGCTGGGTTACGAAAACGGCGATACTGGTGGCGGCACTGTTGTTGATTCTGGTGATACCGAGGCCGGCTCAGTGCGTGCGCATAAAAGAGCTCACCCACATCGAGGGGGCCAGGGAGAACATGCTCACCGGCTACGGGATAGTTGTGGGACTCGACGACACCGGTGACGACACCAAGAGCTACTACCAGAGCATAGCCAACATGCTCGAGCACTTCGGAATCAGGGTTCCTGCAGACAAGGTTGACGTGGGTAACGTGGCGGCGGTGATGGTCACAGCCAAGCTACCCCCCTTTGCCAAGCCCGGCATGGAGATAGACATAGACGTGGCATCTGTGGGCGATGCAGACAGCCTTGCCGGTGGCACCCTGATCATGACCCCCCTTCTCGGCCCTGACGGCAAGGTTTACGCCGTTGCCCAGGGTGCCCTGACCATGGGGGGATTCAACACCAGGGGTGGAGGCGGCAAGACCCAGAAGAACCATCCCACGGCGGTGCACGTGCCCAATGGCGCCATCGTGGAGAGGGCGGTGCCCGTAACCTTCTCGCAGAAGGATAGCATAAGGCTCTTTCTGAACACCCCAGACTTCACCACCGCATCCCGTGTGGCCACCGCCATCGACATGGTCTGGCCCGGTTCTGCCAAGGCCACCGACCCGGCCACCATACAGGTGATAGTGCCCCCCAAGTACCGCAACAACCCCGTGCCCTTCGTGGCACAACTGCAGGAACTCGAGGTGGCCCCTGACATACGCGCAAAGGTGGTGCTTGACGAAAGAACGGGCACCGTGGTGATGGGAGGAGAGGTGAGAATAATGCCCGTGGCCATATCCCACGGCAACCTCTCGATCTCCATCGCCCCCCCTAAGGGAGGAAGACAGGCAGGAGCAGAACAGAAGACGGTTTTCTTGGGCAACGAGAAGTCCAACGAGTCGAACCTCGAGGTGCTGGTGAAGGCCCTTAACCGCATAGGGGCCACTCCCAGGGACATCATCGCCATACTGAGGGCCCTGAAGGCCACAGGGGCGCTCAAGGCCGACCTGGAGGTGATCTGAGTGGTGAAGGGTGTCACCGCATACTCCGAGGCGAGGGTGAGTGAAGAGACTGTACAGGAGGCCTCGAAGAGACGCAGAAAAGACCAGGAGCTTCGCAAGGCTTGCCAGGACTTCGAGGCTTACTTCTGGCGCATAGTGTTGAAAGAGGCCTTCAAGAGCCTGCCCAAGAACTCCGTGCTGAACAGGGGAGGGCCCACGGGCATCTACATGCACATCGCCATGGGCCCCTTCTGTGACACCCTGGCAAAGAACGGGGACCTGGGACTGGCCCAGACCCTGTACGAGAGCCTTAAGGCCTCTGATGCCTATAAAGTTTCACACGGCGCCTCCGATAGTGAGGGTGAAGCAAGGCCCTTCAAGGAGGTGCGAGCATGAACGTGAACGACGTGGGCAATGTGAAAGGGGTTGATCTCTCTGTCTATTTGAGGGAGCCCGCCCAGGGGAGAGCCGAGGAAGCTGCAAATAGAGAGCCCGGACAAGGGTCAGTCACCGAGAGACCCGTGGTGAGAAGCAGCGACCGTGTAGAGCTCTCTCGTGAGGTGAGGGAGATCAACAAGGTTAGGGAGCATGTGAGAGCCGAGAACGTGCGGGAGGAGAAGGTAGCCCAGGTCAAGAAGGAGATAGAGACGGGGCAGTACGAGCT
This sequence comes from uncultured Aquificales bacterium, assembly GCA_964593115.1. GTDB lineage: Bacteria > Thermosulfidibacterota > Thermosulfidibacteria > Thermosulfidibacterales > JALWSI01 > JALWSI01. The sequence continues at coordinate 2,974 of CAZQJB010000065.1, read as the reverse complement.
TAACAGCAAGAGAACCGCCTACGGCATGGTGAAAGAGAGCATAATAGACAATCTGCTGGCGTAGGTTTCTTTTTCCCCTTCTCCTGGGCCTCCTGCCGTTCCGGTGCAGGGAGGTGAGACAATGGAAAAGCTGAAGAGAGTGTTAGAAGGGGAGATTTCTCTGTTAGAGAAGATGCTCACTCTCTTGGCCCAGGAGAGGGAGGCCATATTCGAAAGCGACTTTGAAGGGCTTCTCTCTGTGGCATCCAGAAAGGAGGCCATGGGCAAGACACACACGGTGATGGAGGGATTGAGAAGGTCTGCGGTGGAGGAGTTCGCCTTTGCCAGAAAGGGCGAGCGAGCAGAGCTTAATGCCCGCCAGCTATTGGAGCTCATGGACGAGGAAGAGAGGGAAGAGTTAGAGCCCTTGCTGGAGAGGCTGAGGAGCCTTGTTGACAGGGTCTCGTGGGAGAACCGCCACAACGCCTTCCTCATAGAGAAGGCCCGGGAGATAAACGACGGGTTGCTAAAGATATTCGTGCCCCTCATGTCGCCGCCCACCTACAACAGGAACGGCGAGTTCTGGCCTGACAACAGCACCTCTTCACGGTTCCTCTCGAAGGCCTGATGCAGAGCAGGAGGTAGCCATGCCCAACCTGTTTGCCATGCTGGGAACCGGCAGAACCGCTCTCATGAGCGAGCAGCGGGCCATAAGCGTCACGGGCCACAACGTATCCAACGTTTACACCGAGGGCTACACCAGGCAGGTGCCCATTTTCTCTGCCGAGAACCCCTACGAGGATGGAAGGTTCTGGGCAGGGGCCGGTGTGAAGATAGACGAGTTCAAACGCATGGCCGATTCCTTTCTCGACCGCAAGATAAAGCTTCAGCTTGGCGAAAAGTCCATGTGGGAGGGCCTGGACAGCGTGGCCTCTGACCTCGAGGTGGTCTTCAACGAGAACCAGGACGTGGGTCTCAGAAGCTCCCTCGACGCCTTCTGGGACCAGTGGCAAGAGCTTGCCAACAACCCTGAAGAGCTGGTCGCACGTGACGGCGTGGTCCAGGCGGGCAAGACCCTGGTCAGCACCATAAGAGAGAGCCACGACTCAATAGAGGCGGTGGCCGAAGAGAAGGCCAAGAAGATAGAGAGCTGGGTGAACGAGGTGAATACACTGTCAGACGAGGCCGTGGAGTTGAACAAGACCATAAAGGCCAACGAGACAGGGGGCAGAAATGCCAACGACCTCAGGGACAAGCTGAACATGAAACTGAACCGCCTGGCAGAGCTGGTGGGTGGAAACGTAGAGATGAACAAAGAGTCTAACACCTTCACCCTCTTTCTTCCAAACGGCGCCACCCTGGTGGACGACAAGGCGGCCCACCACATCCATTTCAAGGGTGGAGAGTTTACCCAGTCCCTGATACGCCGCCTCAACGGCAAGGTGGCCCTTGACGAGGTCTCTACCCAGAAAGACTGGTACACCTTGAAGATAGACGGCGAAGACGTGTCGTTAGAGCTGGGGGGCAAGATAGGTGGCATGGTGCAAGGGGTGACCACCCTGCTACAGGACGTGTCTGACAGGCTCAACAGGTTCACCTCTGAGCTCATCTACCAGGTGAACAAGCTGCACGCCTCGGGAGTGGGCATGAACCCCATAGGCAACCTCGAGGGAGAGGTGCAGCTTGGAGACACCTCTGTGCCCATTCGCAAGATGACCTCTCTGCCATTTCTCGACAGGATGAAGAACTGGGGCTTCGAGGTGACCATATTCGACAAGGACAAGAACGAGGTGTCATCTACCATCGTGAACGTTGACATGGAGAACTCTTTCGACGCAGTGGTGAACCAGATAGACCAGATAGACCACCTGCACGCCAGCGTATCGCCAGGGGGCAAGCTGGTGATCTACGCAGACGGGGGGTACAGCTTCTCGTTCTCTAACGACTCCAGCAACTTCCTGGTGAACGTGGGCATGAACGCCTTCTTCTCGGGAACCAATGCCGGAGACATAGACGTGAGCCACAGGATAACCAGCGACACCTCTAACGTGGCTGCGGGCGCCAGCCTCAACTCTGGAGACAACACCATAGCCCTCGCCATAGCCAACCTGAAGCAAGAGCCGGTTATGGAGAACGGTCACCTCACCCTGAACGGCTACTACGACTCCATGGTGAGTGACCTTGGGGCTAAGAGCGGGATGATAAAGGATATGGTGGACACCCACACCAATATCTTGAAGCAGTTGAACCAGAAGAGAGAGTCTCTGTCTGGGGTGAACCTGGACGAGGAGATGACCAAGATGATGCAGTTTCAAAGGGCATACCAGGCAGCGGCCCGGTTCATCACCACCATAGACGCCATGACAGACAAGGTGGTGAACGGCATGGGCCTGGTGGGAAGATAGGGATATGACGAGAATAAGCAACCTGTTACTGGTGAACCAGTTTCTGGGTGACAACCAGAAGAAGCTGAGCGACCTCGAAGACAGCATGTACAGGGTCTCTTCGGGGAAAAAGTACCGTACCCCCTCGGACAACGCCCAGGCCGCCAACCAGATCCTGAACCTGCGCAGCTCGATAGCAAGCATAGAGAGGTACGTGAACAACGTTACAGAGGGCAAGAGCTGGCTGGGCTCTGCAGACAGCATCCTCTCTAACACAGGAGACTACATGCGCCACGTGGCCGAGCTGGCCAACAGGGGATCCACAGACAGCCTGGTGGCAGAGGACAGGCAGGCCATAGCCGAAGAGCTTTCTGGCATATTCGGAGAGGTGCTGGACTCGGCCAACACCAAGGTGATGAACCGCTACATTTTCGGTGGCAGCAACACCCGGGAGGCCCCCTTTGTGGACTCCGAGAATGGCAATGTGGAGGCCCTGGGACTTCCCCCAGGTCTCAACCTTGAGTCAACCGACCCCTTCGACGACCTCTACTCGCTGGACAGCGGCAAGTACAAGCTATTCATGCGAAGGGAGGGGGACACCCTTGTTTACT
>CAZQJB010000064.1:0-7985 GCA_964593115.1 uncultured Aquificales bacterium | reverse complement strand
GAACAGCCTTGTGCCCTACACTGTGACCTGGCAGGTGGCGGCCCTGAGAGACCCCAGCGACCTGGGCAGCGTCATGGGAAGTAGTGAGAAGGCGAGATTTACATTCAACCCCAGTGAATAGTAAACAGTGACAAGTGACAAGCTGAAAGCTCAAAGCTCAAAGCTGAAAGGGATGGAGGAGCTGAAAGCTCAAAGGTGAAAGCTGAAAGGGGAGAGGTAAGGGCTTAAAACCTAAAACCTAAAACCTAAAACTGAGTAACGAGAGGGGCGGATAGAGGTCTCCGCCCTTGTTTTGCTTGGTGCTACCGTCTTTTCTGGTACCGGTTCACGGCGTTGATGTGCTCCCTGAGAGTGGTGGAGAACTTGTGGCCCCCTTTGTTGTTTGCCACGAAGTAGAGGTAATGGGTGTTGGTGGGGTGTAACACGGCGTCTATGGCTGCTTCCGAGGGGCTGCAGATGGGGCCGGGTGGTAACCCCTTGAAGATGTAAGTGTTGTAAGGAGAGTCTATTGCAAGGTCTCTTTTTCTCAGTCGTCTGGGACGGATACCCGTGGCCCTTTGCACCGCGTAGATCACCGTGGGGTCTGCCTGCAGCTTCATGCCTATCTTTAGCCTTCTCAGGAACACCTCTGCAATCACCGGCATCTCGCTGCGCAGGTAGGTCTCCTTCTCCACGATGGATGCAAGGGTCAGAACCTGGTGCAGGGATAGCCCCAGCGCCTTGCACCTCTCCTTCCAGTCCGGTGGCAGGTGGTTGTAGAGGTTCTTCACCATGACGAAGGCCACCGTGAAGGGGGTGCTGTTAGGAGAGAAGTAGTAGGTGTCTGGGTAGAGGTATCCCTCCAGGTCTCCTTTGCCCCTTGGGCGTCCAAACACCTTCTCCCTCACCCATTGGGCCTTGGCCAGGTCCCTTGCGAACCTGAGAAAGGCCGCCCTGTCCACCACCTGGGCCTGGTCTAAGCCGCCTGCAATGGTCTCTACGGTGCTGCCCGGCGGTATGGTCACCCTTGTTAGCAGGGCCTTGCCCCTTTCAAGCATCTTCAGCAGGTCAAGGGCCGATGCGTTTGCGGGTAGCCTGTACTTTCCGTAGCGTATCTTTCTCTCGACGCCGTTGAGCCTGGAGTAGAGAGAGATGGGAAACCTGCGCATGAAAAGTGCCTGTGGGGGCATTCTCTCCATCACCGCCCGCAGAGTCTCTCCCCTCTTCACCTCGAACTCCAGGGGCAGGGGAGAGAGGGGGGCGTGCAGGGCCCAGGAGAACCAGAGATAGGCGTAGAGCACGGCCACTACCACCGCGGCACCTGCGCCCAGGGCAAGGATGTATCCAGTGTGGGCCCGGCTCTCCTTTTCTGCCTGGTTCATCTCTTTTTGCGCCGTATGCTGAGCTTTATTGGTACCCTTTTGAGCCCTAACAGCTCCTGGAACCCCGAGGTCAGGTACTTCAGGTAGCTCTCTGGCACGTAGAACCCCTCCCCTGCAAACAGAACGATGTGGGGCGGGGCAACATCAACCTGGGTGGCGTAGAGGGGCTTTGAGCGCTTGCCCGTTGACTGCACCGGGGGCTGGTGCCTCCTCAACAGTTCCTCCAATGCCTGGTTCACCTTCGAGGTCTGTATCCTGGTGTGGTGAAGGCGGTTAAGCTCTAACAGCTCTTCTACTACCCGGGTTATCCCTTTCTTGGTGACGGTGGAGGTGAAGTGGAGTGGCAGGTCCGGGACGAAGCGGAACATCCTGAGGGTCTCTGCAAGCACCTTGCCCCTGTCCTCCTTCGAGACCAGGTCCCACTTGTTAAGGGCCACCACCAGAGGCCTGTAGTTTCTCAACACCACCGAGGCTATCTTCTGGTCTTGCCCGGTAGGCCCCTCTGAGGCGTCGAGCATGAGCAGGCAGACCGATGCCCGTTTTATCGCCTCAACAGCACGGGTGATGCTGTAGGCCTCCAGGGAGCTGCTCACCCGGCTCTTTCTTCTCAGCCCCGCGGTGTCCACCATGAGCAGGCGGTTTCCCTCCCACTCCACCAGCACGTCCACCGCGTCCCTGGTTGTGCCGGGTATCTCGGTCACCACCACCCGCTCTTCACCTGCAAGGAGGTTCACCAGAGACGACTTTCCCACGTTGGGACGTCCCAGCACCGCAAGGGTGGCGGTGGGTGGGCCATCGTCTTCCCCTTGAGGCTCCGGGGCGAGTTCGAGCACATTCTCTAACAGGTGGCTTATTCCCCTGCCGTGCGCCACCGAAGTGGGTATGCACTGGTCTATTCCCAGAGGAGAGAACTCGCTTATGGCCTCGTCATCCTTGCCTGGGTTGTCCACCTTGTTAACCACCAGTATGATTCGCTTCTCCTTCTTTCTTAGAAGCTGGGCGACCTCGTGGTCTAAGGGGGTTAGCCCCTCCTTTGCGTCCACCATGAAGAGCACCAGGTCTGCCTTGTCTATTGCCCTGTGCCACTGTTTCAGCATGTGGGGGGTGAAGTTGTCCTCTTGCGAAGGAATACCGCCGGTGTCGGTGAATAGCACCCTTTTGCCGTCAATCTCCAGGGTGGCCTCGATGCGGTCCAAGGTTACCCCTGGTCTCGGGGAGACGATGGAGGTGCGCCTTTTGAAGATGCGGTTGAATAGCGAAGACTTGCCCACGTTGGTGCGGCCTACCAGAACCACCTTAAAGGGCATTGCCCCTAACCTCCTTTGCAACCTTGTCCAGCACCGCGTTCACGAATCGGTACGAGGTGCCGCCAGAGAGCATCTTGGCCACCTCTACCGCCTCGTTTATGGCCACGGCGGTGTCTATGTCCGTGTGAAGCAGCTCGTAGATGCCCAGTATTATCACCGCCCTGTCGGTTAGATCGAGCCTGCGGGGGTCCCACCTGGCGAACCGGTCAACCATGGGGTCTATCTCTTCGTAATGGGGAAGCACGGCCCTGAACCATTCCATGGCCTCTTCCACCACCTTGGGGTCCTCCTCGATGAGGTGGGCAGCGCTGTTGAACCCTTCTGGGTTCTCCTTGAAGAACCTGTACTGGTAGAGCAGGGCGGCGGTCACCACCCTGACCCGCCGCCTTAGCGGCAACTGTTGGGTCATTGGGAAGAGGGCAACCTCTCGAGCAGGGAGGCCATCTCCAGGGCGGTCTGTGCGGCGTCTCCCCCCTTGTTGCCCATCTTGGTGCCTGCTCTCTCTATTGCCTGCTCTATTGTGTCGGCGGTGACCACCCCGTAAACCACGGGGATACCAAGCTCGAGGGAGACCTGGGCTATGCCCTTGGTCACCTCTGCGCTCACGTACTCGAAATGGGGCGTGGCCCCCCTGATCACTGCTGCAAGACAGATGATACCGCTGTAGGCCCTGGTCTTTGCCAGCTTCTTGGCCACCATGGGTATCTCGAATGCACCTGGTACCCTGACCACGGTGATCTCTTCCTGTGACACCCCGTGTCGGGTCAGCTGGTCCACGGCACCTTCAAGCAGCCTCTCTGTGACGAAGCTGTTGAACCTGCTCACCACTATTGCAAAGGACCTGCCTTCTCCTTTCAGTTCTCCCGCTATCTCTTTCATCCTGCTCTCCTTACACGTGACAGAAGTAGTGGCCCATCTTGGTTCTCTTTGTTCTCAGGTACTCCTCGTTCCACTGGCAAGAGGGTATCTCGATGGGCACCCTTTCCACTATTTCAAGACCGTACCCCTTTAATCCCACCACTTTTTTAGGGTTGTTGGTTATTAGCCGTATCTTTTTTATGCCCAGGTCCACCAGTATCTGGGCGCCTATTCCGTAGTCCCTCAGGTCGGGGGGGAAGCCCAGCTCCACGTTGGCCTCCACCGTGTCCATTCCCTCGTCCTGAAGGTGATAGGCCTTTATCTTGTTGTCTAAACCTATACCCCTGCCCTCCTGGGAGAGGTAAACCACCACGCCCTTGCCCTCCTCCTCGATCATCTGCATGGCCTTGTGTAGCTGTGAGCCACAGTCGCAGCGCCTCGAGAGAAACACGTCTCCGGTGAGGCATTGGGAGTGCATGCGTACCAGAACAGGCTCTTCTCCCGCCACCTCACCCTTCACAAGGGCCACGTGGGTGTAGATGTCCACCTCGTTGTCGTAGGCGATGATGGTGAAGTCCCCGAAGGGGGTGGGCAGGAAGGCGTCGGCCACCCTGTGCACGAGAAAGTCTTTGTGTAGCCTGTACTGTATGAGGTCTGCGATGGTGACTATCTTCAGGTTATGCTCCCTTGCAAACTCCATGAGCTGGGGGGTGCGGGCCATGGTGCCGTCGGGATTCATGATCTCGCATATCACCCCTGCAGGGTAGAGCCCTGCGGCCTTTGCCAGGTCCACCGAGCCCTCGGTATGTCCCGCCCTTCTCAAGACCCCGCCCTTGCGGGCCCTTAAGGGAAAGATGTGGCCCGGTCGCACCAGGTCCTCTGGTTTCGACGAGGGATCTATCGCCACCTGTATGGTCCTGGCCCTGTCTGCCGCCGAGATTCACGTGGTTACACCTTCCCTGGCGCCCACGGAGACCGCGAAGGCGGCGCCAACTGGGTCTCCCTGCTTGGGAGACATGAGTGGGAGGTCGAGTTCGTCAACCCTTTCAGGTGTCAAAGAGAGGCAGATAAGCCCCCTGCCGTGGGTGGCCATGAAGTTTATTGCCTCTGGGGTCACCTTCTCGGCGGCCATCACCAGGTCTCCCTCGTTCTCCCTGTCCTCGTCGTCCACCATGATCACCATTCTGCCCTGCTTTATCTCCTCTATGGCCTCCTCGATGGTGTTGAACCTGAAACCGCTATTGTTATCTGCCATCTCTTCTCTCACCTCTCCTTCACTGAAATAGAGCTCTCTGTGACCTCTCAGATGGGCCACACCACCACGGCGTCCCCCTCTCTCCTCGTTGCCTCGAAGGTGGCCTGCTCCAGGTAACCCAAAAGGGGCTTCTCGTCGTCACTGTCCCCTGGAAACGAGACCACCCCTGCCTTCAGCTTAATCCCGGGGCTCTTCTTGCTCCAGGGCTGATCGGGAGATGCCTTCAGCACCTCCTCTGTACGGCGGACCGCCTCCTCCTTCTCGGTCTCGGGCATGAGCACCACTATCTTACCACCGCCGTAGCGTGCCTCGATGTCGAAGCTTCTCATGCGCTTGGAGACGAACCTGGCCACCTCTTTGAGCAGCCGGTCTCCCTCCACGTGGCCAAAGGCGGCGTTGTACTCTTTCAGGCCAGCTATTGCAAAGAGCACCAGGCAGAAGGTACGCCCCGTCTCCTTTGACCTGAGGATCTCCCTGAACAGTATCTCGTGAAAGTGCTTGTAGTTGTAAAGCCCGGTCACACCGTCGCGGTTCACGGACTCTGTCACCGCGTCCTTGCACGAGAAGTAGTCTATGGCCACAGATGCCAACAGGGCCAGCTCTTCAAGGAACTCCATGGTGCTCTCGTCGAAGGCCCCTGGCTCGTTGCTGTCAACGAAGAGTATGCCTGCCAGTTGCTCTGCCACCACCAGGGGCACCATGGCCACCACCTTGCAGTCGTGCTCGAACTTCACCTTTCCGAATAGCTTGTGGCCCTTGGTGATCAGCATGGGTTCTGTGCTCTTCTTCATGGCCTCTATTGCGGGGTGGTTACCCTGTTGGTGAAGCCCCTTGATGTAGGTGTAGCTGAGGCCCCTTGATGCCTTCACCCTGGGCTCACCGTACTCGTTGAGCAGCACTATCCCGTAGGACGAGTAGGGCAGAAAGCCCCGTATGGCCCCTGTGATGTGGTGGAATATCTCCTCGAGGTACCTTTGGGAGGCGATCTCCTCGAGACCCTCGCGGAGCACCTCAACCCTCTTCTTCGCGCTTATCCCCATGGCTCATCCTCCTTCATCAAGGCAGTACCGCGAGGATACCACCATCTGCTTCATCCCGCCACAACCAGATTCACCAACCGGTTGGGCACCACTATCACCTTCTTCACCTCTTTGCCCTTCACCCAGTTCTGTATCCTGTTGTCCTCCATGGCGAGGCGTTCAAGCTCTTCCTTTGGGGTGCCCGCTGCAACCTGCAGTTTTGAGCGCACCTTGCCGTTCACCTGCACCACCACGGTGATCTCGTCCTCTTTGGTGAGGGCTTCGCTGTAGCCTGGCCAGCCCTGCTGCTCTACCGAGCCCTGCTGTCCCGTGGCCTCCCAGAGCTCCTCGGCGATGTGTGGGGCGAAGGGGGATAGCATGAGCAGCATGCCTCTTATTGCGAAGGCCAGGGCGGCCCTGTGGGTGGGGTTCCCTTCGTCGAGGCGGGGCCCAACCTCGTAGAGCAGGTTGGTGAACTCCATTATTGCGGCGATGGCGGTGTTGAAGTGGAACCTGTCCTCGATGTCCATGGTCACCTTCTTGATGGTCTGGTGGGTCTTGCGCACCAGGGCCTTAACCGGCTCGTCCATCTTTGCGAACCCCTTTTCACCGTTCTCCTCCAGTGGTGGTGCGCCTTTGACGGCCTCTCTGTGCTCTTGCACGAATCGCCACACCCTGTTCAGGAACCTGAAGCAGCCCTCTATGCCCTGGTCGCTCCAGTCGAGATCCCTTTCTGGGGGAGAGGCGAATAGCAGGAACAGCCTTGCCGTGTCAGCCCCGTACTTCTCGATCATCTCGTTGGGGTCAACAACGTTGCCAAGGCTTTTTGACATCTTTGCCCCGTCTTTTATCACCATTCCCTGGGTGAGGAGGCGGGCAAAGGGCTCGTCTGCCTCGGTGTAGCCCAGGTCCCTTAGCACCTTGGTGTAGAACCTGGCGTAGAGGAGGTGGAGCACCGCGTGCTCTATGCCCCCTATGTACTGGTCAACCGGCATCCAGTACCGGGCCTTCTCTTTCGAGAAGGGGCCGGTGTCGCAGGCGGGGTCGGCGTACCTCAAGAAGTACCAAGACGACTCTACGAAGGTGTCCATTGTGTCCGTCTCCCTTCGGGCCTCCTTGCCGCACCGGGGGCACCTGGTGTTCACGAACTCCTGGTGTTTCTCAAGGGGATTGCCCCCTGCCTCGAAGACCGCGTCCCCGGGCAGGGTGACCGGCAGGTCCTTCTCTGGCACAGGGACCACCCCGCAGCTTGGACAGTAGATAACGGGTATGGGTGCCCCCCAGTACCTCTGGCGGGAGATGCCCCAGTCCCTCAACCTGTAGGATACTGTTGCCCTTCCCAGGCCCTTCTCTTGCAGGTACTCCACTATTCTTCTCTTTGCCTCTTCGTTGGGCAGCCCGTTGAACTGGCCCGAGTTCACCAGCACCCCTTCACCCTCGTACGCCTCGGTCATCTCTTCTTCATTGATGGGCTCTCCCGGGGGCTGAATCACCACCCTTAGGGGTAGGCCGTACTTCTTGGCGAACTCGAAGTCCCTCTGGTCGTGGGTGGGAACCGCCATCACCGCGCCTGTTCCGTACTCGGCGAGCACGAAGTTTGCCACGAAGATGGGAATCTCTTCGTTGGTGACCGGGTTGATGCAGGTGGCCCCGGTGAACACCCCCTCTTTCTCGGTGCCCTCCATGAGACGCTCCTCTATGGTCTGGGTCGAGACCCTCTTCACGAAGCGGCGTACCTCGTCGGCCTCCTTGGTGCTGGCGATCAGGTCTTCTACAAGCTCGCTTTCTGGGGCAATGCTCATGAATGTTGCTCCAAATAGGGTGTCGGGTCTTGTGGTAAACACCCGTATCTCCCCCTTGCCATCTGAGCGTGGAAAGACGATCTCTGCGCCCTCAGAGCGCCCTATCCAGTTCCTCTGCATGGTGAGCACCCTCTCGGGCCAGCCCCCCTCGAGAAGCCTCATGTCGTCGAGGAGCTGCTCGGCGTACTGGGTTATCTTGAAGAACCACTGTTTCAGGCGTTTCTCCACAACCGCCTCGTGGCATCGCCAGCACCTGCCCGACTCTACCTGCTCGTTTGCCAGCACGGTCTGGCAACTGGGGCACCAGTTTACGAAGGACTCCTTCTGGTAGGCGAGCCCCCTCTTGTACATCTGGATGAACACCTTCTGCTCCCATTTGTAGT
>CAZQJB010000063.1:0-8076 GCA_964593115.1 uncultured Aquificales bacterium | reverse complement strand
TGCTGGCTGACGAGGGAGACTACGCAGGGGCCCTAAAGGTGCTCCAGGCCACCGGAGAGTGGCCAAGGGCGCCCCTGCTAACCGCTGCCCTGCTGCACCGGGAAAGCGAGATAAAGGCGGCTGACAGGGCATTGAAGCGGCTGGGAAAGGGATCATGCCGGGGGTACCTGCTGAAAGTGCTCTGGGCGAGGGATGAGGGTGAGGGGCGCAAGGCAATCTCACTGGCAAGGCAGGCTGAGAAGGTGTGTAAGGGTGCCCTTAAAGAGTGGGCCAGGTCCATGGCCCTTGCCCAAGAGGCAAGGCTTGGAAAGATAGAAGGCGCCTTTAAGGCCATAGGCCGCGGTGGGCTATGCGGCACCCTGTTGCTGCCGGGCGTGGTGGACGCCCTGTCAGAGGCCCAGTTGCCCGTGGTGATGAGAGGCTACCGCCCCCTCGTGGTGAACGATCCCTCGCAGTGGTTCAAGGGAGAGAAACTGCTTCTCAAGGCACAGAAACTCGACTCAGGGGGCAACAGTGAGAAGGCCATAAACACCCTTGAGGCTGCCCTTTCAGGCATAGAGGGTAGCCGTTTCGAGCCACGGATAAGGGCATTTCTGGCAGGATTGCTCTTGAAGAACCTGAGGTTCAGCGAGGCACTGAACGTACTAAGCCAGTGGCCCATTGGCAGGGACGATGAAGAAAGAGAGCTTTTGCAGGCAAGGGTGTTTCTCGATACAGGTCGGTCCTACAGGGCGATGGCCTTGCTGCAAAAGGCCCTGTACGGCAAGAGAAGGTCAAGGGAGTTTCGCTGCCAGGGCATGCTGTTACTGGGAGACGCAGAAGAGGGCATGGGTCGCCAGGGGGCCGCCGCCGATGCCTACTACCAATGGCTGAAAAGCGGTTGTCCCAAAAGAGAGCAGGCATCCAGGCTGATCCACATTGGGTTGGTGCTCGAAGGGGCCAACCACAACAAGGGGGCCAAGGCCCTATTCGAAACCGCAATAGGCAAGGGTGGAAACAGGACGGTGGTGGAGGGAACCTTCTGGCTCGCAGACTTGCTGGAGAAGATGGGCAAGGCCGGCGAGGCACTCAGGGGATACCTGGTGGTGGGGTACGGGTTGCCACAGCTCTTTCCGTGGACCATAACGGCCCGCTACCGTGCGGCGGTACTGCTGGGAAGAAGTCCCGAGACCCGTAAAGACGCCCTTGCAATACTCTACGACATAGAAAAGAATCACAAGGGCGACAGGTGGGGTGAGGCTGCCGAGAGAGAGGCAAGGAGGATAAAGGCTGATGAAGGTACAAGACCAGCACCTTGAGCATATCGCATACGTCATGGCCAGGCAGGCGGTCAGGGGCGATCTCATCGAGGGGGGCGAGGCAAGGCAAGAGCAGGTCTTCTCAATAATCAAGAGGGTGTTGTTGGGAGACGCCCAGAAGGAACGGGATGTTGAGGAGAAGGCACACGCCATGCTAAGAGAGCACGTCAGGGACATTGAGACAGGCGGATTGAGCTACAGAAAGATGTTCGCCAGGGTGAAAGAGAAACTGGCAAAAGAGAGGAACCTGGTTCTATGATCTACAGCAGGGAAAGGGTGTTTCACCTGGTGGACTCCGCCTTGAAGGAGATGGAAGAGGCGGGGATACAGGTGACAGACAGGGGCCGTCTAAGAGGCAAACTGGTGAGAATACTAAGCGACGAGCTAAGGGTGCTCGAGACCATAGACCAGGAAGTGAGGGGCAAGATAGAGCGCATGTCAAAGCCCATAGCAGAGGGAAGCGGCGAGTGGAACTCTCTCTACGAGCGCTTCTTCGAGGATGCCTGGCGGCAGAGGATAAAAAGGTGAAGATAACCACCCTTGTAAATAGGGTGATGGTGCTGGTGGCAGTGGCATGCGTGTTACAAGCGTGCAGCAGCCTGCCGTGGAGCCACAAGAACGACGAGGGCTCTAACAACAAAGAGGACAAGGGGTTCTTCTCGTTTCTCCACAGGTCCTCTAACAGCGAAGAGCGGTTCAAGAAGATGCTTCAGAGCGGCGGCTCTGCAGAAGAGACCAGGGCCGCGCGCCTGGGATTGGCAGAGGCATACTTCAGGGACGGGGATTACGAAGAGGCCGCCAACGCCTACAAACAGTACCTCGATCTGCACCCCTTGAGCCCGAACTCCGACTACGTTCAGTTCAAGTTGGGCATGTGCTACTACAAGCTCATGCTCCCCCCTGACAGGGACCAGGAGTACACAGAGAACGCAATACAGGCCTTCGAGCGGCTTGGAGAGGTGTATCCCGCAAGCCCCTACCTGCCCAGGGCCATGATGCTGCTCCAGGAGTGCAGGGACCGTCTGGCCAGGCACGACATAGTGGTTGGCAAGTACTACTACAAGACCAAGCAGTACAACGCCGCCCTGAACCGGTTCAGGTTGGCACAGACCATAAAAGGGATAAAGGGAGACGTGATGGCCGAGGCACTCTACTGGGAGGGCCGCACCCTGGAGAAGCTTGGAAAGAAAGACGAGGCCCTCAAGTGCTACCAGGAGGTGGTGAAGAACTACGGCATGTGGGAGAACGTGGACAAGGCCGAAGATGCCATAAGTGAGCTGAAGACCGGCAAAAAGAAGAAAAAGTGGTTCTTTTTTTAACCTGTTTGCAGGAGGAGTAGATGAGCGGAATAGACATGACTGTGGTGGCGATAATCGTTCTGTTCACCCTTATCGGCGCGTGGAGAGGGCTGTTCAAAGAGATCCTCTCGCTTATTGGAATAGTGTTAGGGGTGATGGCGGCGTTCCAGGCCCACGGCGTGGTAGAGAAGGTGCTTCTGGGTTTTTTCCCCCACTTTCCCGGTATCTGCCGGATCACCTCCATGGTGATTATCTTCTTGGTGGTCACATCGGTGGTTGGGTTGATGTCGCTCTTCTTGCGCAAGATGGTGGTGGTCACAGGCATGGGGGCCATAGACCGGGTTTTAGGGGCCCTTTTCGGCCTGGTAAGGGCCATGATCGTGGCATCGGCCTTTCTCATTGCCATAGTTGCCGCTTTTCCTCAGGGAAGGTACTGGGTTGAGCAGTCCCCAGTATCCAGCAAGGTGATGATTGCCACCAAGGCCACCATCAAGCTGGCCTCTCCAAGGGTCAAAGAGCTGTTCAGGGAGCACTGGAACAACCCAGAAAAGCCCAAAAAAGAGAAGGTGTGACCATGCGCAGAAAGCCTGCCGTAGCCGGATACTTCTACACAAAGAACCCCATCAGGCTCAGGGAGCAGGTGGCATCCATGATGGAGAAGGTGCCCCGCCGAGTGGATGCAAGGGCCATTGTGGTGCCCCACGCAGGCTACCAGTATTCGGGCATGGTGGCAGGGGCGGTCTATTCGCGGGTGAAGATCCCTGAGAAGGTGGTGTTGGTAGGGCCAAACCACACCGGACTGGGTCCCCCTGTATCGGTTATGTCCCAGGGCGTGTGGGAGACCCCCTTTGGAGACGTTCCAGTGGACGAGGAGCTTGCCAAGGCGATAGTGGGGGCATCGGGATTCGCGAGGTCTGACGTGACGGCCCACTCCGCCGAGCATTCCCTTGAGGTTCAACTGCCCTTCTTGAAGTACCTAAGGGAGGACTTCTCCATCGTACCCATTGCAATGATGGGAGGGCCTTACGCCATCTGCCAAGACCTGGCAAGGGCCCTTGCAACGGTACTGGCAGAACTGGATGGGGTGTTAATGGTCTCCTCTACCGACATGAGTCACTACGAGCCCCAAGAGGTTGCTGCAAAAAAGGACGCAAAGGCAATCAACAGGATCATAGAGCTCGACGGCACTGGTCTCTACCAGGTGGTGATGGAGGAGGAGATCTCTATGTGCGGGGTTATGGGCACCGCTGCCATAATCGAGGCGGCCAAGGCCCTCGGCAGCACCAAGGGGGAATTGGTCAGATACATGACCTCGGGTGACGTGGTGGGAGACTACTCCCAGGTGGTGGGTTACGCCGGTATCATCGTGCCCCGGGGTTAAGGAGGAGAGATGGCGGTTGCAAAGTACACCTTCGACTTGAAGACCTCTGGATGCGGCGAGGTGGTGGACATCACGCCCAGGGTGCGGGAGTTCATACAGTCATCTGGCCTGAGCGACGGCATAGGCTGCGTGATTCTACCTGGCTCCACCGGGGTGGTGACCACCATCGAGTACGAACCGGGGGTGATACAGGACCTGCTGGACGCCATGGAGAAGGTGGCGCCCAAGGACGCCCCCTATGCCCACGACAGGGCGTGGGGAGACGGAAACGGGTTTTCACACGTCAGGTCTGCCCTTTACGGGGCCTCGTTCTCCTTCCCCTTCTCAGAGGGGGCCCCGGTTCTGGGCACCTGGCAGCAGATCGTCTTCGTTGAGTGCGACAACAGGCCGAGAACAAGGCGGATCGTTGTCCACCTAATAGGAGAATAGACCATGGGAATAGTGATTGACACCCACGCACAGCTATGGACCAAGGAGGCCCTTGACGGGTTCCCCGATTTCATGCTCGAGACCTACAGGGAGATGTTTGGCGACTATCTCACCCCCTCCATCGAGGAGACCATCGAAGACATGGATAAGGCCGGGGTGCAGCAGTCGGTGGTGGTGGCCATAGATGCCGAGACAACCATTGGCTACAAGCTTCCCAACGAGTTGGTGGCCGACGCCGTTAGGCAATACCCCGACAGGCTGATAGGTTTTGCAGGGGTTGACCCACGCAAGGGAAAGGTGGCGGTGAACGAGCTGAAGTTTGCCATTGACGAGCTTGGTATGCGCGGTGTGAAGATAATGCCCCACCTTCACGACGTTAGACCAAATGACCCCATCATGTATCCTATCTACGAGGTGGCCCAGAAGCTATCGATACCCGTGCTCTTTCACTCGGGCACACAGTACCACAAGGGCACCAGGCTCAGGTGTTGCAGGCCCATAGACGTTGACGACGTGGCAGTGGACTTTCCAGACCTTCCACTAATAATAGCACACTTCGGCTGGCCCTGGGTGGGAGAGGCCCTGGCCCTGGCCATGAGGCATCCGAACGTTTACATCAATGTGGCAGGATGGGCCCCAAAGCACTACCCAGACGAGCTCGTAAAGTACCTGAACGGGCCCGTGCGCAAGAAGGCGTTGTTTGGCTCAGATTTTCCACTTGTGAGCAGGGCCAGGATCATGAAAGAGCTGAAAGAGCTGCCCCTGAAACCAGGTGTGGTAGAGGACATAACCGTAAACAACCCATCGAGGCTGCTGGGGGTTAGTTGAGAAGAAGGTTGGCAAAAGGGCACCCTGGGCAACACCGCCTCTTGTTGATGGGGGCGGTGTTTCTCTCGGTGTTTCTCGCCACTGGCGCAGGGATATGCGCCACCAACTCCACCTCGCTGGGAACCGACTACATCGTGGAGCACAACATATTCTCACCAGACCGGCACTACGTCCCCGAGAAGTCCAAGGGCCCTGGGTCCACGGTTACAGGGGCGGTTAAGCTGAAGGGTATCAGCATAGTGGGAGACCTGAGAGAGGCCGTGATCTCCATAAAGGGGGCCAATCCCCCTGTGGTGGTGCTGAAAGAGGGGGAGGAGGCAAATGGTTGCAAGGTGCTAAAGGTCTCCAATAACGAGGTGGTCATAGAGAGAAACGGGAAGAGGGAGACCCTGGTGTTCGAGGAGAAGACCAACGGCCCCGCCACGGCTCCAAGCGCAAAGGACCACCCCCCCACCCAGAAAGAGGAGCCCTCGAAGGCAGAGATAGACAAGGCCATTGAAGAGCAGAAGGCAAAGAACCCCTTCTTCCAGATACTCGAGGCGGTTAGAAAGAACGCCAAAACCCGAGGAGAGAAGGGGCCCCCTCCCGCCTTTCCCTTCCACTGATGCCAACCAGGCTGTCGGTATTCATAGTGAACTACAACAGCGCCTCACTGGCCATCAGGGCCGCATCGTCAGTCCTGAACGACTTTTCAGAGGCCGAGGTGATAATCGTGGACAACGCATCAAAGGACCGCGAAGAGCTGGCCCAGGCCTCGCTACCCGTCACCATAATAGAGAACCAGAAGAACCTTGGACTATCTGCCGCCCTGCAGCAGGCATACCAGGAGTCCACAGGCAGTCACCTGCTCATTCTCAATCCCGACACGGTGGTGCTTGAGGGGGCCATACCCCTGATGATGGAGGCCCTTGAAGACCCCGAGGTGGGGGGTGTGGGCCCCAGGTTCTGGTGGGACCACGAGAAGAGCATGCTATTGCCCCCTATTCCACTACCCACAGTCTGGGACAGGTGCATAGACCTGCTGTTACAAGGCAGGGGAGGGTTGTCGAAGTGGCTGGTGAAGAAGGACATAAGAACGGTGATGGACTTCTGGAGCGCCGAAAGTCCGCAAGAGGCCAAGATGCTATCAGGTGCGGCAATCATGACCAGAAGGGACGTTGTGCGCCAGGTGGGTATCTTCGACTCCACCTTCTTCCTCTACTACGAGGACTCAGACTGGTGCCAGAAGGTGAGAAAAAGAAGGTTGAAACTGCTCTACCATCCCCAGGCCGAGATGGTTCACCTGTTCAACCAGAGCGGAAAGCAGAATCCCCAGGCGGCCCAGCACATGTTGCGATCTCGGGAGCTCTACCTTGGCAGGCACTTTCCAAAGTGGAAGAGGCGCCTGGCATTATCTGTCACATCGTGGATCGAGAAGAGAACCCAGCCCTTGGAGTTCGAAGACCTGGGAGAGGTCTCTACCCCTCCCACCTTCACCTGGGAGGAAGAGGGTGATTGCCTGGTACAGGTGGGACTTGGTCCCTCACTGCATCCCGCCGCAGGGGGGTTCTCCAGCGGGACCAGCTTCACCCTGCCTGCACAGGTGTGGACCAACCTGGCACCTGGTGAGTACTGGAGCAGGGTGGTGAGGCTGAAGGGCCTCGACACCCTTGCCACCTACCGGTGGGTAAAAGGGGGCTGAATAAAAGTGAAGTGGTCCCAGATTTTTGGACAACAGGGCACTCGGTTTTTGTTCGCCTTTGCCCTTGATGATCACACTGGTTGGGCCTCTATTCAGACCTCACCCGTGATAGCCCATGCCTTTTCTCGTGCTTCCTGGTGATTTTCGGGGGCTCTCTTATGCCAAGGTGGATCTTTTCACCTGGCGTGACCGTCTTCTTCTGCTGTGCTACAACCCCCGCCCATGAGTGATGCAAGGGACGTGACGGCAGATTCACCGCTTCTGCAAGGGCTTAATCCCCAGCAGGTCGAGTGCGTGACCCACATTGATGGGCCCCTGATGATACTGGCAGGGGCCGGATCGGGAAAGACCAAAACCATCACAAGGCGTATAGCCTATCTCATAGACAGGGGCGCCGAGCCTCATTCGATACTCTCTCTCACCTTCACCAACAAGGCCGCCAACGAGATGAGAGAGAGGGCCATGGCCCTTATGAACGGCCACCACCAGAGGCCACTGGTCTCAACCTTTCACTCATTCGGCAACTGGGTGTTGCGCAGGTTTGCTAACCTTGTGGGGTTGCCCCAGGAGTTCAACATCTTCGACGACAGCGACCAGTTAACGGTGATGAAGAAGATAGTGGCCGACCTTGGTCTTGACGACAAGGAGTTTTCTCCAAGAACCCTGCTGTCGCTGCTGAGCAAAATAAAGATATCCCTTGCCGAGCCCGAGGCTGCCGTAGAGGCCATGGGTAAGAAGTGGAGGGAGCCCTTGCTAAGGGCCTATTACGCCTACCAGAAGGTGCTTGAAGAGAACAAGTCAGTTGACTTCGACGATCTTCTGGTGAAGGTGGTCAGGTTGCTCGAAAACGAGCCCCAGGTTCTCGGGTTTCTTCAAGAGAGGTTTCTCTTCGTGCAGGTGGACGAGTACCAGGACACAAACCTTCCCCAGTATCTCATCGTGAAGATGATCGCCCAAGAGCACCGTAATCTATGCGTCGTTGGAGACGACGACCAGTCTATCTACTCTTGGCGTGGTGCCAACACTGAGAACCTGCGCCTTTTCGAAAGGGACTTTCCCGAGGCAAAGGTGGTGAAGCTCGAGGAGAACTACCGTTCCACCCAGGTTATCCTTGATGCCGCCTGGCAGGTTATCTCGAAGAACAAGAACAGAAAAGAGAAA
>CAZQJB010000062.1:0-8160 GCA_964593115.1 uncultured Aquificales bacterium | reverse complement strand
GTGGCGTAGGCGGCGGTGATTATCTTCTCGGGAGAGGTGTCTATGCCCATGCCCTTCAGTCTCTTTGCGTAGAAGTTGCGGTGAAAGAGGGTGCTGTTGGTGACGAAGAAGACCTCTTTGCCTTTATGCTGCAACCTTGAGACCAGCTCGGCGGCCCCGGGCAACACCCTTTCGCCTAAGTAGATAACCCCGTCTAAGTCGAAGGCGAACAGCTTTATCGAGTCTATGGGGGCCACCTGGACTCCTGGCCTGCTGGGCTGTAAGGCACCGACCTGCCTTTTGGGTTGAAGGGGAGGTAGGCCCTCCCCTTCGCGTTCAAAACTCGTAGCTCTCTCCCACTTCGAGCACAACGCACTTTGCGGCGTCGCCCACCAGCTTGCAGAACTGGTGGGGATCCTTGTCTATCAGCGGCCAGGTCTTGTAGTGCATGGGAACGACCGCTTTGCATTTCAGCATCTTTACGGCCTCTGCGGCGTCCTCTGGGCCCATGGTGAAGTTGCTGCCTATGGGCAACATGGCCAGGTCTATCTCGGCGGTGCGCCCTATCACCTCCATCTCGGCAGAGAGACCTGTGTCTCCGGCATGGTAGATGGTCTTGCCCTCCATCTTCACTATGAAGCCGCACGGGTTACCCGTGTAAACCACTCCATTTTCGTCAACGTAGGCGGAGCCGTGCAGGGCCGGTGTCAGCTTGACCCAGCCAAAATCGAAGCTGTAGTCGCCGCCTATGTGCATGGGGTGTACGTTGGCCCCCTGGCTTGCGCAGAGATTGGCCAGCTCGAAGGGCGCTACGATGAGGGCGTTGTTCTCCTTTGCTATCTGTACGGCGTCACCCAGGTGGTCCCCGTGACCGTGAGTCACCAGTATGGCGTCCACCTTGATGTCACCGGGTTTTGCCTTTGCCACGGGATTGTCGCTGAGAAAAGGGTCTATGATTATGCTCTTTCCTTCGCCCTCCACCATGAAACAGGCGTGCCCCAAAAACGTCACCTTCATCCTGTCACCCTCCTTTGTACACTTTATTTGCTGCCCATCAATTTAGGGCATGGGCATGGCAACGTAAAGTGAGCCGAAGCGCCTCTTCACCAGCATGGTTATGTATGCCCCACGGCGTATATGGGATATCACCCGGTTGAAATCGCCTAAGTTCTTAACCTTGTGGCGGTTCACCTCTACTATCACGTCTCCTTGCTGTATTCCCGCTTCTGCGGCGGGTCCCGTGGGATCGAGCTCGGCCACATAGACCCCTCCACTTATGCCAAGGCGCGAGGCCACCTCGGGGGGAACGTTTGTAACCTTCATACCCAGCTTCTTGGCGGTCTTCTCGGTGTTGTTTAACACCATACCTGACTCTACGTTGTCTGGCATGGTGCCAACCCTGAA
Organism: uncultured Aquificales bacterium; assembly: GCA_964593115.1. GTDB lineage: Bacteria > Thermosulfidibacterota > Thermosulfidibacteria > Thermosulfidibacterales > JALWSI01 > JALWSI01. Next base: position 6,777 of record CAZQJB010000062.1, on the reverse strand, counting down.
CTTGAGCAGCTTGGGCCTGCCGTTGCGTATCACCTTTATGGTCACCTTGGTGCCGGGCCTTGTCGCAGCCACGGCTATGGAGAGGTCCCTGCCGCTCTTCACCGGTTTGCCGTTGAACTCCACTATCACATCCTGGGACTTCAGCCCACCTTTCTCGGCGGGACTGCCCTTCATCACCTCTGAGACCAGGGCACCCTTCTTCTCAGGAACCTTCAGGGCCTTGGCCAATGCGTCTGTGAGGGGCTGCACGGTGACCCCCAGCCAACCGCGCACCACCTTTCCCTTGGTGCGCAATTGGGGCAGCAGGGCCTTAACCATGTTTATCGGTATGGCGAAGCCTATGCCCTGGGCCCTGGCTATTATGGCGGTGTTTATTCCCACCACCTTTCCCTGGGTGTTCACCAGGGGACCGCCACTGTTGCCAGGGTTTATGGACGCGTCTGTCTGTATGAAGTTGTCGTAGGGGCCTTCGCCTATCACCCTGCCCTTGGCGCTAACTATGCCCGCGGTGACGGTGTAGCTTAGGCCAAAGGGGTTTCCTATGGCCAGCACCCACTCACCTATCTGCAGGGCGTCTGAATCCCCAAGCTCGGCAACGTGCAGCTTCTTGCCCTTTGGGTCTATCTTTATCAGGGCCACGTCGGTCTTGGGGTCCTTGCCCACCACCTTGGCCTTGTAGGTGGTGCCGTCAAACAGCTTCACCTTTATCTCGCTGGCCTTCTCCACCACGTGGTTGTTGGTGAGTATGTAGCCCTTTTCGTCTATTATGAAGCCCGACCCCAGGCTGCGCCTCTTGAACTTTCTTGGGGCGTTGAAGAAGTGGCCGAAGGGGTTGTTCTCTCCAAAGAACCACTTGAATATGTCGTCGTTGGGAAAGGGCATGGCGGGGGTCTCGATTATCTGGGTTGTGTAAACGTTCACCACGGTGGGATTCATCTTCTTGGCTATGGGGACAAAGTCGGGCAGCGTGGCCCATGCGCTTGCCGTCATGGCCAGCACCAGTATCGTGGTCGCCGTGAGGGTGACCAGCTTTCCGAAGCACCTGTTACGTGGTTGGTGCATGACAGATCCTCCTATTCTGGTTGGTTTTGTCAAGACATTATAGGCTCGGGCCTTACCAATACAAGTGTGGGCGGGTTTAAACCTCTATTTTAGGCAGGTACTCTTCGGGCTCTATCTCTGGGAAGTCGTCGAGGTTCCTGGTGAATGCCGCTTCAAGGTAAGAGTTGACCCACTTGAAGATGTCGTTCTTTCTTATCCCTTCCCGTAAGCGGCGCATGCGTCTTGCCCGTTCATGGTACGGCATGTGAAAGGCGGTGTGTATGGCGTTGGCCACACCCTCGATGTCGTAGGGGTTCACCACTAAAGAGTGCTTGTGGAGCTGTGCGGCTGCCCCTGCAAACTCGCTGAGTATCAGCACCCCGCGCTCGTCAACGTCGCAGGCGCAGAACTCTTTGCACACCAGGTTCATGCCGTCTTTTAAGGGGGTTACAAGTGCTATCTCTGAGGCCCGGTAGTAGGCCAGCAGCTCGTCCCTATCGAGGTGACGGTAGAGGTAGTGTATTGGCACCCATCCCGACCCTGTGAACTGGCCGTTTATCTCTCCCACCAGCCGCTCTATCTCGCTCTTTAGCTCCTGGTACTCGGCCACCTCCTCCCTGCTTGGAACCACAACCTGTACCAGGGTCACCTTCTCTCGCAGCTCGGGGAACCTCTGGAGGGCGTTCCTGAATGCCTCTAAGCGCTCGGGGATTCCCTTGGTGTAGTCCAGCCGGTCCACCCCCAGGATTATCTGCTTGTTGGGCAGGTTCTCGTGTATGTACCAGGCCCAGTCTGCCACCTTCTTGGATGCTGCCGAGGAAGAGAAGCTGTTGAAATCTATGCTTATGGGAAAGCTGCCCACAAGCACCTCCCTGTCGCCCACGGTGAGGTTCACCAGGGGACCCCTGCCTTGCACCTTCACCTCTACGTTCCTGAACAGGTGGTTTACACAGGCAAGAAAGTTTCTCCTGTCCCTTAGGGTCTGAAAGCCCACAAGCTGGTAGTCAAGGAGGGCCTTGAGCACCTGGGCACGCCAGGGGAGCTTCAAGAAGATGTCAAGGGGCGGAAAGGGAATGTGCAGAAAGAAGCCTATGCTCCTCTCCGCCCCCAGTTCGTTCAGGTAGGCGGCCAGGTGGATCAGGTGGTAGTCGTGGACCCAGATGTAGTCGTTGGGCCGGCTTATCTCGTTGATGTGGTTGGCGAACTTTTGGTTAACCTCGAGATACCTGTACCAGTAGCGGGGGATGAACCGGCAACGGGTCTGCAGGTCGTGGAAGAGGGGCCAGATCACCTCGTTGGAGAACCCATGGTAGAAGTCCCTCACCTCTTCTGGGGTGAGCAGCACAGGCGACAGGTGATACCCTGACGAGGCCCATTGGCCCCGTAACAGGGTGGATATCTGTTCCTGGTCCGGTTGCTCGGGTATGCCGGGCCAGCCCATCCATACGCCACCCCGGTTCTTGAGCACCGGGGATAGGGCTGTCACCAGTCCCCCAGAACCGGGCACCATCTGCCACTGGCCATCCACCTTCCTGAAGGTGACCGGCAACCTGTTGGATACCACCACGAGCCTTCTTCTTTCGCTTGCCCTGTCCATGATTGCCCCTCAGTTCTCCCCCCTCAGGCACATTATCCACATGTCGAGGAACCATAGCAACTCAGAGGGGGGCACGAGCCATCCCTCTGCCTTGGTTTCTCGCCACTTATCCCTAACCAGCAGGCCGATGCCTCGTCCCCGTATTGAGGCGAAGGCGTCTTCGTCGGTGATGTCGTCTCCCAGGTATGCAGAGGGGGGGTCTCCCTCTTCAGAGAGGACGTCTCTCACCACGTCCCCCTTGTTGCGGCCCTTAACCCTCAACTCCATTCCTCCGTCGAAGGGCAAGATGTGGACCCTTCCGTCTTTGGCCAGCCTGTTGAACTCCTTCTCCACCTCTTGCCTGAAAAGGCGCTGCTCCCCTTCTGGGCGCCCCCTCCAGTGCACGGCAAGGCTTGTGGGCTTTGCCTCGTAGATGAGGTTCCAGTCCTTGCCCTCTATCCATTGCCTTGCCTCATCCAGCCTACTGCGAGCCTCGGAATCCACCGGGTAGGCCATTCTCTCTTTTCCTGGCTTCATCACCTCCATCCCGTGGTTTGCCCAGATCTCGGGAAGGTTCTTCACCCCTTTAAGCAGTGGCAGTAGAGACTCCAAGGCCCTGCCGGTCACCAGCACCAGCCGGCATGGCAGTGCCGCAAGCCTATCCAACCTCCTTGGCACCCCTGGGTACGGGGTGGCCTCGTAGGGGTTGCTTCGAAATGGGGCCAGGGTGCCATCGTAGTCGAGAAAGAGCACCCCTCTTCTCTCTCTGACAAGCCTTTCCCAAAGCCCCTGTAGCAGCTTGGCGGTGGGGATGTGTCTTGGGGGCGATGCTTTCTTTGGGCAGGGTGTGGTCACCGGGTGTTATCCTTTATCTCTGGGGTGGTGCAGGTCTTCCACCCTGAGCGGTCCTGGTAGCAGATGGCCAGCTTCTCGGGTTGAAGTGAGAGGGCATCGAGGGTTGCTGGGTAGGTGCCCTTTTGTGGAAGGGGATAAGGGTATCCGGTTATCCTGTCCACCATGAAGTACCGACCGTTTTTGTAGGGGCCAAAGCTCCAGTGGACCGCGTTTTCGGCCTCCCATATCCTTGCATACATCGCCTTCTTCTTGAAGTTAGAGCGGCATTCGTTGACCAGGTGTTTCGCCTCTTTGCCTGGTACCTTCACCACCTTCTCCCTCGATGGGTCGTACTTCCACAACCTGTGTCCAGTATTGTAACCACCGAGCACAGCGGCGTAACAGAGGTTAGATATGCACTGGCCCATGGTTCCCTGGTGTTCGAGCTTCTCTTTTAACCACTTCAACCCGTAGAAGTGCCAGTTTGGAATTAAAGGGTTTACCACGGCGTCGTTGGCGGTGCTTTTGAACCATAGAAACCTTCCTGTCTCTGCAAAGGATTGGGCAATGGGTTTGAACCTTTTTTGGGCCCCCTGGTGTGCCCAGGCAGAGGTGAAAATGAGAAGCCCCATTGCCAGAACGGCAGCCGGTTTTGCCCATCGCCTGTTCATCCTCGAGATGCGGTCGGCCCCGAAGGCCACAGCCGCCATGAGCGCCAATGTGGGCAAGAGCAGGTGCCTCTCTGACACCCCGTTGGAGATGGGTAGAAGAGGAGAGATTGTGCATAGGGCGGCAGCGGCCACGAAGAGCAGGGCCCTGCCCTTTCGCTCTATTGCAAGGCGTAGTGCCAGCACCAACAGCAGGCAGAGGCATGGCAGGAACAACCAGGGATTGCCAGAAAATGCTACCTCGTAGGCGTGGTGTAGCAACCCACCCGGTGATACCGCTCCCAGGGACCCGTAGCCACCCATGAACCTGCCCAGCATCCACCTGCGGTAGAGGGTGTAAAGTATGACCAGACCGAAGAAGGGGAGAGCCGTCCGCAGCCTGCTTTTCACCCATGCCCCTAAGGTGTTGGCACTTGTATCGTTGGGGTCCGGGGGCCAGAGTGCAAGCACCAGTGGCAGGGGCACGAAGACCTCTTTGCAGAGAGAGGCCAGGGCGTAGCAAAATAGGCTTAGTGCCAGGCTCCACCTCTCCCCTTCTTGGAGGTACCTTGAATAGAAGAGCAGTGATAGCAGGCAGAATAAGAGGCCCTCTACGTAGTGCCTGCTCATCAGCAGAGATGCACACTGTGTGGTGGCCGCCGAGAGCATGAAAGATAGTGATGCCAATGCAGCCAGGAGAGGGTCAATGTACCTCTTGAGCAGGGTGAAGAGCAGAAATGTGGCCAGGACAACGGCTGCTACCTGGTGGAGGTAGAAGAGTGCAGGGCGAAGACCGAAGGCCCCCAGGTCTAACTTGAAGGATAGCAGCACCATGGGGGTCAGGTTCGATGGGGAGAACCTGCGCCAGATCTTTGGCACAAAGAAGCACTGGTAGAGGGAATGCTGGGCGGTGAACTTGAGGATGGCAGGGTCGTCGGCTATCCACCACTTCGTGGCCTGGAGCCAGTAGAGCAGGGCAAGCCCCCCTAACGCTACGAAGAAAGAGGCGCTTACCAGTCTTTCCTTTGGGGCCTGCAGGTACAAGGTGGGTTTACACCCCCAGCTCTATCCTGTCGTTGTTTCCTCCCCTGAGCAGGTTGATCATCAGCGCCAGGTATCCCCTTAGATGGTGGGTGATGAGAAAGTTCTCACGCACGAGCCTGCGGGCCCTTTCACCCATCTCCCTGCGCTTGTCTTCGCGATGTAACAGGTAACGGATACGGAGCGCGGCCCCCTCGGGGCTTCTCACCAGAAAGCCCGTGTAGTGGTTGAACACCTGCACCCTGATGCCCCCGGTGTCTCCACCGATCACCGGCTTACTCTTCCACATGGCCTCTGTGACGGTGAGGCCGAATCCCTCTTTTGTGGACTTTTGCACCACCACGTCTGCACCTCTCTGCAGGGCGTTTATTGTGAGGTGGGAGTCGGGGGGAAGGTGCAGTATGTGGATGTCGCTGTCCCCTGCGGCGGCGTGTCTCACCTCGTCCAGCACCGCCATGCCCTCTGGGTCGTCTGAGGCGCCCCCGCCTGCCAGCACGAGCTGCAAGGGGACCATCTTCTTCACCAGGCGGTACGCCTCGATGACCCCCATGGGGTCCTTGAACCGGTCGAACCTCGAGACCTGCAACACAACGGGCCTCTCCATGTCTATGCCAAACTCCTCGCAGGTCTTCTCCACCTCTTTCCTGGGCAGCTCCACGTTCTTCTCGCTTAGTGGATCTATGCTTGGGGTGATGAGAAACTGGGGATGGTTGAGGGGTTTGGCAAAGGACGCCAGGGAGAAGACGCTGGCGTCGTACTGCTCTACCCAAGGCCTCAGGTACCTCCATACCGGGCGGTGTGGCTTGCTCACGTCGATGTGGCAGCGCCATACCCATTTGCCTTTGCGATGCGGCAGGTGCTGGATCATAGTGAGGGGCTGGGGGTCGTGTATGAACACCACGTCTGCCTCTTCAAGCAGCTCGCTCATCCGGGACGCATTCTCTGCATTCACCTCCTGGTAGTGTGAGAGCATCTCGGGAGAGGGGGTAACGGGCTTGCCCTGCAAGGCGTTGTGGAATCCCTTGGTGCATTCGAAAAAGGTGGTGTCGCCCGAGATCACCTCCCACTGGGCGTCTATGCCCAGGCCCCGCATAAGGGGTACCATCTTGCGCAGGATCTCTGCGACGCCCCCGCCCTCCTTTGTGGAGTTGACGTGCACCACCCTGATGCCATGAAGGGGTTTTGCAAGCTGGTAGAGCTGCTCAACCACCTCGTTGCCGGCCACCCCTCGGTATGCGTCAAGGGCGGTGCTCATTGTTCGCCTCCAAGGTGCCTGGCCAGGGTTTCAGAGAGGATAGAGCGAATCTCGTCCAGGGACGAGAAGTAGGGATCTATTGCCGATAGGGCGTCAATCAGTTGGCGGTATCTCTCTCCGTAGCCCTCGAGCCAGGCGCTGAAGTCGTCTTTGCTGAAGGGTGTGCGCCTGCGGGCGTCGATGAAGTGGTAGAATATGTTTCCCAGGGACATCTGGGGCACAACCTCTGGGAGTTGTTCGGGATGGCAGAGGGACAGGTTGGTGTCAAAAACCACTATTTGCGATTTTACGAAGTGAAAGGGCCGATCGGCTCTGGTGTAGGCCATCACCTCGTTCTCGTCCAACACAGTTTCTGCTATCTCCACCAGCTCGTCTCTAAGGGC
>CAZQJB010000061.1:0-8429 GCA_964593115.1 uncultured Aquificales bacterium | reverse complement strand
ATAGCGCATAACCGAGGCCTGAGAAACAAACACGCCTATGGCACCCGCTATGAAGAACGCCGGAACCAGGCAGGGAATGGCGTGGGCCACAACGTAGTCCATCAAAGAACACCACCCACTTTTGAGCAGGGCGATAACAATGAAGGCGACGCTTTTACCCTTCAAGACCCTTGGTCCCCAAAAAATCCCTGCCAACACCAGAACCCCTGCCATGAGCAACATGCCCTGTACGGCCTCGTTCTCAAACACTCTCAATATCCTTCTCAAAAACCACCTCCCTCTACTGAACTCAAAGAGCCGGGGTAGAATGGGTCACAACGGTTACCAACGATCTTCCCTTGTGGAAAACACCCACGCCAAGCCTAAACTCGTACTGGGCAAACACCCAGCTTGCCTGGGAAGAAGACGACGCATGTTTAACAAACCCCCCGGGCCAGAAATGACCGTAACCCACCTGTATCTCTTGACCTTTCGAGACCCCCCACTTTGCCACGAGATCAAACTCGTGTCCCATCTCTTTCCCCCATCCGCCTGAGAAAGAGCGGTAAAACGAGGGGTTGTGAGACCATCCATCTCTGCTCTGTGCAAGGCGAAAGTGGTGGTACTCTGCCTTGACGTGCACCATGGTACCCGGCCACAACTCTATCCCCCCCTCGGTGTCCTCAAGGTTCGACCACTTGAAGAGGTTCATTCTGCCGTAGGCCTTATCCACAGAGCCGAATGCCCCGTCGAAACGGGTAAAGGCACCGTCATGGGGGTTCTTGTCACCTGAGGCATAGCTGTATGCAAGGTAGAATCTGGCCCTTACAGGAAAAGAGGGGTTAATCCCAGCCTCAAGGTGGTAGGCATAGGCGGATACGGGATCAGGCCCCTTGTGGCCCCACATACCCACCCAGGTATGGTTCCAGTCCAAAAACCGCCAACCACCGCTCCAGTGCGCGCCACCGTAGGTGAGTAGCAGCCTTCCTTCTCCTCCCCTCTCGCCCCTGAACCTGTTGTGCCTGTCCCACTTAGTGAAGATAAACGGCTCGATGGTGGTGTGAACACCCCCCTTAAGGGTTACCGGCAAATGGCCATAGGCAGCAAGGCTGCTCTTGTCGTGGCGGTGGTTCAACGAAAACCTATTGACCTCGTGGATGATGTTTCTTCCGTAGAAGAGATCGAGAAAAGCGGGTCCCCTCTTTATTCTCACCTTGACCGCATCCCACAGGTAATGGCCCGAGTTGCCCCACTGGCCAGGCCCGAAAACCCGGTGATCCCCGTAGGCTATGCATTGACGGCCCACCTTGAGTGAAAGGGGGAGGCCGAAAAGATGCGATAGTTCAAGGTAGGTTGTGTAGAGCTCTGAGTGGTCCTGTTCAGGATTGTTGTTGGCATCCAGGCTCTTGTTGTAGAAGGCCCTTCTGGGCATTGACCAGTCCCAAGCGCTGGAGTCTTGAACCCACAGGGCCAAGTGTATGCGGGAACCGAAAAACCAGTCTGCACCAATTCTTGATCTGCCCAGCACGAACCCGTCTCTCTTCTTGCCGTAGGGGGGATTCTCTCCGTAGTACTTTTGGTTGAACCCGTCTTGGAGCTCGTAGCGCAAGCGTAGGTCGCCTGAGAAGACCACCCTGCCAGCCGTGGCAGTGCCAACCGCCCAGAGAATCACCACGAAAACCAAGGCGGGAACCGTGCAGAAGAGCCTATTACCTGAACACATCTCTCAGCAATAGCACCGCCACGAGAAATAGCACGCAGGCAAATACGTAGCGCACTCCCTTGGGTTTCATCCTGCCTGCCATCAACCGTGAGCCCGCCTGCGAACCCACAAGCACCGCCACCACCGTTGCAAGGGTCAACAAGGGATGAAAATGGGCACTGGCAAGGTGCCCCATCAGACCAGAGAAGGCAGCGCAGGTGACGATGAAGGAGGATGTTGCAGCGGCTGACTTGGCCTCAAGGCCAGAGATGAGAAGGATGGGCACCACCATTGCTCCCCCTCCCCTGCCTGCCATGCCAACCACCAGCCCCAGTATGGAACCGGCGGTGATTCCCAACGTAATCTCTGCCCTCTTGGACTCCACCTTTCGTTCAGGCTTCCAGTTGGCAGCCGCCAGGATGGCCCCTGCCAGGGTGAATAGGGCAAACACCAGTATCACCACCTTGGTGGGCACTTTCAGGTCTATGAAGGCCCCCAGGGGGGCGCAGAGTATCATGGTGAGGGCAAAGGGAACGGCCAGCCTCACCCTGACCAGCCCGTGGCGGTAGTAGGTGAATGCCGCAGAGGCAGAGGTAACGATGTTAAGAAGCAGCCCCAGGGGAATGGCCTCGTGCTTGAACCCCATTCCCAGCCAGTAGAGAATGGGTATGTAGAGCTGGCTTCCCCCCATCCCCAGCATCGAGAACACGAAAGATATGGCAAGAAATAGAAGGGGCGCCCCCATCAGCATATTCATCTCGTCCTTCCCGTCAGTGGACAGGGTGCAACTGCACCCTCAACAGCTTCATGAGTAGCCCCTCAAGCCCCTCTCCATCAGCCTCAAGACCCTGAGGGACTCGTCTATCTCTTCCTGAAACTCGGGGTGACAACACACCCCCTTGGGATTCATCTCTTCACACATCCCAGACTCGGTCTTACCTGTAAGGGCCCTGACGTCCTCTATGCTCCTGGCACCAAGCATGACTGCCCTGAAGATGTCACCCTTGGTGATGCCCGCGCAGTGGCACACAACCTCTTTAAAATCCTTCACCTTGTCATCACCTCCAGATTCAGTATCCCGAGCAGGGAATACACACCAGTTTGCCGTCCTTAACCCTTAGCGACTTCTCGAAGGTGAGCTCTCCGCACACCGAGCAGGGCACCGCGGTGAAGCAACCTGCTCCCTTCTTCCACGGGTAGTGTACAACCTCTCCTATATCCAGAAACCGCTCTTCAGGCATAGATAGTATGTTCTCTAACAGGGGCTTAAGGATATCGAAGGGCACATCCTGAGGGGGCATCCCCTTCTTTCTCTGCTCCACAAAGGGAGACTTAAGGGCCTTGGCAAAGAATTCGGGCTTCAGGGATACACGCACAGCCCTCTCTCCCTTGGTGTCTATTAGGGTGAAGGCCATCTTATCCCAGTACCGCTTTTCGATGTTAGACTTTCCATAGGTGCAACCCGTGGCAACCATGATGCCGTCAAGAAAGCAACCCGCGGCATGCCCCTTTCCTGTCTCCGAGATAACGTAAAGCTCCTTGTCCTGGGCCCTCTCAACTCCCAGCACATCCATGGCCTTAAGCCCTGCCCTAAGCCCCAAGGGCATGGCAGGGCACCTGTGCCCGTGAAACCTGAATGCGCTCTCCAACAGCTCTTCAGAAATCACTTTGACTCCTCCTTTCAAACAGTATGCCCAGGGGTAGCTCACCCCTGGCCTTCCGGGGCAGGATCTGTGTGAATACCCCCTTCATCCCCGAATACTCTTCTTTTCAAACCGGCCACCCTCTCATGGGCATCATGGAACAGGCTGTAGAGAATCGGCACGTAAACCAGGGTGAGCAAGGTGGAGACTGCAAGACCCCCTATGGCCACCACCGCCAGGGGCGACAGCCTTTCGAGTCCAACAGCCCACTGGGCGGCTATTGGAATCATGCCAACAATGGTGGAAGAGGCCGTCATCAGTATGGGCCTCACCCTTACACTTACGGCGCCTTCCAGGGCATCCCGGGGCGTGGCCCCCCCATCTATGGCCCGCTCTGCAAAGTCCAGGAGAAGGATAGAGTTGTTCACCACGATTCCCGCAAGGAGTATCATGCCCATGAATGCAGGCATGCAAGAGTGGCGTCCCACCACCAAGAGCCCCCAGATTGCCCCTATGAGGGCCAGTGGAATGGCCGCCATGATGGTGAAGGGGTGTATCCACGACCTGAATGTGGGTACAAGGGAGAAGTAGAGCAGGATCACCGCGAAGAGCAGTGCGTGGATAAGCCTGGTGAAAGACTCTTTCATCTTCTTTATCTCTCCCTGGCGGCTTATCCTGTAACCTGGGGGTACAGGGATGCCCTTGAGCACCTTGGATACCTGCTCCTGGATGTGCGAGATGGCCATGGTGGCCCTGTAGCCATACACGTCAACCGTGGGCTGGTAGTTCTGGTGGGTTATGGTGGTTCTTGTCTTCACCGCCTTAATCTCTCCAAGTGCCTCAAGTGGCACCGGGCCTAATGGGGAGCTGATCTGAAGGGCCTTCATCTTCTCAACCGAGTCCCTCTCTCCCACGGGGTAACGCACTCTTATCTGGTAACCGTCTTCCCCCGGCACCCTGAAGACCGAGGCCTCTCCCCCCTTAACAGCCGCCCTTATCTGCTCGGATATGGCTGTGGGAGTGAGCCGGTAGATGGAGGCCCTTTGCATGTCAACCACGAATTGAAGCTCTTTCTTGTCCAGGGTCCAGGTGCGGGAGACGCTGGTTAGCCCCCTCACCCCCCTAAGCCTCTCCTCCACCTTAGAGGCAAGGGTATCGAGCACCTTGGGATCCGGCCCGCTAACCATTATGTCTATGGGGGCAGATATGCTGGAGAGGGGAGTGGCCCCGAAGTCGTAAACGTCCACGTACTTCAGTCCGGGTATGGTACGAAACTCTTTGCGTAACCTCTCCTCTATCTGCCAAAGGCTCTCTTTTCTGTGAAAACGGTCCACGAAATGGGCGGTGATTAACCCTTTCTGCGGTGTTCTACCCTTCCCAAAGCTTATCACTCCAGGCTCTGATCCCACCATGGAGTCGAACCTGACCAGGCCCTTTTCGCGTTTCAGTATGGACTCCATGCGCTCCAATATCCTTTCGGTCTGTGCAAGGGAGGAGTCGCTACCAGTCTCGAAGGAGACCTTAAGTATCCCCGTGTCCATGGAGGGCATCAGGTCACGCCCTGCCAGGGGCATCAACCTTCTGCTAACCATGAGCATAAGTACGGCCAACAGTATGAAGGCAAGCCTGTGTCTCAAACCCACGTCGAGCAGGCCCACGAATACGCGCCTTGCCCCACCAACCACGTAACGGTCAAACAGCCCCAAAAACCGCTCTACCCTGTTCTTTTCACGCTTTTTCCCCATGAACCTGGGTGCCAGAAGGGGGATCAGTGTGACCGAGATTACGAAGGAGTTGAACAGTGAAAGGGCGAGAACCACCGACAGGGGACGCAGTATCTTCTGAACGTAGCCCCCTATGAACATGATGGGGACAAGCACGATTATGGTGGTGTAGGTGCCAGCAAAGTCGGCCAGAATTATCTCTTTTGTGCCTTCAACCGCCGCCCTGTGCATGGGCTTGCCCAGTTGGTCGTGGTGTCGTTGAATGTTCTCTATCACCACTATTGCGTCGTCCAGAAGCAGGCCCACTGCCAGTATCACGGCGGTAAGTGTGACTATGTTGAGCTCGTAGTTGAGAAGTTTCATCTCTGCAAAGGTCATGAAGTAAACGAAGGGAATAGAGATGGCAGCCAGGGCCGATATCCTCAGGTTGGCGAGAAACAGAAAGATCACCAGTATGGTCATGATCACCGCGTCTCTCAGAGAGTCCACCATGTTCGATATGCTGGTCTCAATGAGGGTATCCTGGGTGTCAACCACCTTGAAACCAACCTGGGGATACCTTCTCTCTATCTCTGGCAGAAACCGCGAAAGCGAGGCAAGGGTGGTGGTCACATGTCCCCTGGGCGAGCGCAGCACGTTCACCCCAATGGCCCTGGTGCCGTCACCGTGAAATAGAGACTGGCGCTCTTTGTACCAGGCACTGACCTTAGCGATGTCAGCAAGGTGTATCTCGCCTCCCTGGGAGTCCCTGCCAACAACCACCCTCTTTAGGCCCTCCATGAGGCTTTTTTCACCTGCAACCTTGAACAGGTACTGGCTTTCTCTTTTCAGGATGAGACCGTTTGGTATGTTCATGTTCTGGGCCTCTATGGCCGCCATGACTGCTGGTAGAGAGAGACCGTAACGGTGTAGCCTGGCCTGGTCCACCACCACCTGGTACTCGGGTAGGTAACCACCAAACACCTCCACGTCTGCCACGTGGGGGATCCTCAATAGGGCCTCTTTTATCTCGTTGTCTGCAAGCTGCCTCACCTTGGCAAGGTCGAGACCACTTCCCTTCTTAGGATAGAGGGCAAGGGTGACCACAGGGGCAGTGGCATCGCTCACCTTGAACACCTGGGGCGGCAATATACCCTTGGGCAGTTTCCACTGAATGCGTTTAAGGGCATTGGCCACGTCGGTGGCAGCGGCATCGAGCCCCTTTTTGTACTCGAACTCCACTGAGACGGCGGCTATCTCGTCGTTGCTTACCGATGTGACCTTTCTCACCAGGTCTATGGTGCCAAGCTCCTTCTCTATTGGCCTCGCCACCTGGTCTTCCATGTCCTTGGCCGAGGCACCGGGCTGGTAGATCACCACGCTGATCACCGGGTAGTTGGCATCGGGAAATAGGTTCAAGGGCATCAACTTGAAGGAGACCACTCCCAGGGCCACCACCAGCAGTATGAAGGCGGTCACAAAATGGGGTCTCTCTGTGTAGAGCTCAACCAGGCTCAAAGGCCATCTCCAAAAACAGGCCTTACGGTCACACCATCGTGCAGCCTGGCCAAGGTACTCTCAGACCCCACCACCACGCCCTCTTCAGGAGATAACTGGCCAGACACGGCGGCATGGCTCCCGTCCTCTGCCAGCACAACCACGGGGACCACCCTGACCTTGTCACCACCACCAACGGCAAATAGCAGGTCTCTGTTGCTGGTGTGCAGTATGGCCCTCAATGGCACGATCAGCCCGTGGACCCTCTTCGTTACCAGTGCCACCTTCAGGGTGGAACCCGAGGGCATGCCAAAGGGAACTGTGGGCAAATCTATCTCTACAGCCGCAAGGGTGCCCACGGCCACAGAGGGATAGATGCGCGAGATGCTGGCACTAAAACTCTCTGTGCCGTTCAGGGATCGGCCGTAGATAACGGCCTTGCCCCCCACCTTCAATCTTCCAACCATCTCCTGTGGAACCCTCACCACAACCTTGTAACCCCTATTAGGTGCCTCCATGGCCAGTACGGCCTTTCCAGGCACGGCTAAATCACCTGGATCTTGCAACCTGCGGGTTATCACCCCGTCCATTGGTGCCCTGAGCATGCAGTACCCGATATTGAGCTTGGCGGTCTCAAGGGACGACTTCAGGGTCTTCACCTTTGCAAGGGCCTCGTCCCTTGCAGACCGGGATCTGTCCAGTTGCTCGCGGCTTATTGCCTTGTTTTTGAACAGCATGCTGTCTCTACTGTAGATGGCATCCAGTGTGGCAAGGGCGCTCTTGGCCCCCTCTAACTGGGCCTTAATAGACTGGTATTGCTGAACAAATAGCCTGTCGTCAATCCGGGCCAACACCTGTCCCTTGAACACCTTGTCACCCTCTCTCACACCCACATCGATGATGTGACCGGTGACCCTTGGGGCAAGGCGCGAGGAGACCAGGGGAAGCACTGTACCCAGGTAAGACCTCTTCACCTCGAACACCCCCCTCTTCACCGGAACCACCTTAACGGGAAGGGGATAAGACTGGAGGACAGGGGCCTTCAACACCTCTGCCCTTCTCTTTTTCACCACAATAACCCCTGCCAGTAACACCAGAATCACGGCGACCACAAAGGCAAGGGGCACCTTTATTCTCTTCACCTATCTACCTCCCTCTGATTGGTCCGTGAGTATGGTGGCCGTGGCCAACCTGTAGGCCACCAAGGCTGCATTCTCGTCGTAAAGGGCCTGGTAGTAGCGTGCCCTGGCAGAAAGCCACTCAGCCTGGGCCAATAGCATGTCGGTCACCGTACCGGCCCCGCTGGCGTACTTCAGCCTCTCTATCCTAAAGGACTCCCTGGCGCTCTTCAGTGCCAGCCTGGCCTCGGCCACCCGGGCCTTGGCCTCGCTGATGGAAGAGAGGGCATGCATTATCTCTTGCCTTGCCCTCAGCCTGGTGTTGTAAAGAAGGTTCTGGGCCTGCAAGAGCTCTGCCTTTGCCCGCCTCACCCTGGCAGAGATGGTTCCACCGCTGAACAGGTTGAGCTGCAGGTAGGCCCCTGCCTGCCACACTTCCTCCTTGCCGTGGAGACCCGCACCCGCCCTGTCTCCGTAGCTGGACGAAAGGTAAAGGCTTGGCAGGTGGGCACCGAACTCGTAGGAGACCCTTTTTTGTGCCTCTTCCACCTTCTTCAATGCCGCCTTCACGTCGGGGCGCATATCCACCCTCTCTGGGCCATCAGCAGGAGTGAACTCCACCTCTTTCAACTCTCCGCTCACGCTTATCTCGTCGGTGGGATGGCAGCCCAGCAGGTAGGCAAGGGTCTCTTTGGTGCGCTTTATCAGCTCCCTGGTAGAGACCACCTCCTGCCTCTGAGAGGAGACCTGGGTATCTATGCGCATTAGGTCCACAGGGGCCACCCTG
>CAZQJB010000060.1:0-8440 GCA_964593115.1 uncultured Aquificales bacterium | reverse complement strand
CCAGCCTGAGCACGATGCCCCTGTCTGTGCAGTAAACCCCGAGGCCCCCTTTAAGGGCGTAGAACCTTACCCCCTTCGCCGCCTGTCCCCTGTTTGGCACGAACACCAGGGGTGAGTGAGCCAGGGTGCTCTTTACCCTTACCTGCACCGCAGGGCTCACCTTATTGCCACATGTATGGCCAACGACGCCCAAGAAGGGATTGCCATGCTGCTCAGGCCCGCCCAGGGTCACCATGGCACTGACACCGGTGGGGGGTGTGGCGCCACGGGAGATCCCGCAGACAAGCAGGAACCAGCACAGCGAGAAAACCAGCACCTTTCCCACCGTCTCTCTACCCATCTCCAAAATCCTCCTGTCCCTTGATTAAGGTGTATTTAGAACCGGATACACCAGGCCCACAGCAATTGCAAACGGGCATTGAAGGTTTTTTGAGAATAACGCTGGCAGGTTTCACAAAAAAGGGCGGAGATCCCTCTCCGCCCCTCTCGTTACTCAGTTTTAGGTTTTAGGAGAACACGAGTTCGAATTTCGAATTGCGGATTTCGAATTTCGGATTTCGAATTTGTATTAACTCCTTCCCTTTCAGCTTTCAGCCTTCAGCTTTGAGCTTACTCTGTCACTTGTCACTATTCACTTGTCACTCCCTTGTCACTGAGTTTTAGGTTTACGGTTTTAGGTTTTAAGCCCTTACCTCTCCACTTTGAGCGTTCAGCTTTGAGCTTTCATTCACTAAGCTCTCTTCTCACACAATCCCCTTCTCTTTCAGCTCTTTCAGCCTTGAGGGGCCGTAGCCCAAGAACCTCTTGTAGATGAGCTGGTTGTCTGCGCCTATTGGCCTGCATATCCACTTTATGCGGCCTGGGGTTATCGACATGCCGTGAAGGGACGAGTCTTGCACCAGAACCTTGCCGTAGTAGGGATCGTTAACCTCGACAAAGGTGTGCCTGATGCGCCAATGCTCTCTTTTCAGCGTGTCCTTGGGCTCCTCGAGCCTGCCCGTCACCACGGTTCCCTTCTTGTCGGGCTTTCTGCTGTACTCGGTGATCATCTCGAGGAGCTCTTCAGAGGTGTAGTTCTCTGTCCACTTCTCGATCTCGTGCTGGATGATGGGCTGGTTCTCGGGGGTGAGCCTCTCTTTTATTGTGGGGAACCTCTCCCTGAGGTCGGGCCTGTCCATGAGCTCGCACACTGCCGCCCAGTTGGGATCGGTGAAACCTGAGATGAAGGCGTAGCCGTCTTTGCACTTGAAGTAAGAGTAGGGGAAGACCGCGTAGTCGTAGTTTCCGGCCCTGACCATCTTGGTTCCCGACATGTGGTAGAACTGGAACAGGTAGTTTGCGATAGAGAAGAGCCCCTCTGGGGGAGAGCAGTCGATGAACTGGCCTTCTCCCGTCTTGTGCCGGTGAAACACCGCCAGGTTGATGCCGAAGGCGGCCCATCCGCCTCCCACGTACCAGGCCATCCAGTTGCCCTGCCTCAATGGGCGCTTGTACTTGGGGGGCACCTGGGGATCCAGGTCGGGCTCGCCTGTGACCGACATCACCACCCCCCTTGCCTGGTCGTTCAGGTCGTAATCTGGCTGATTGTGATGGGTCTCGGCCTCTTTCCCAAACTGGCCGTATGTGTGTATGGCGCAGTAGATGAGGGCGGGGTTCACCTCTTTTAACTGCCGGTATCCTACGCCCCACTGGTCCATCTGCCCGGGCTTGAAGGTCTCGATGAGCACGTCTGCGTGCCTTGCCAGGCCCTTCAGTATCTCTGCCCCCTCTGGGGTGGTGACATCCAGGGTTACGTGGTACTTGTTGCGGGCCTCTACTATGTAGGGTAACCCGCTGTCTTTTATCATCTTTCCGTAGGGTGTCATCTTTCTGGCGATGTCGCCTCCTGGAGGCTCCGCCCGGATCACCTCGGCCCCCAGCTCAGAGAGAAGGGAGGAGGCGTAGAGCCCGGCGAAGTTGCCGTAGCTGAGATCGAGGACCACCAGGTCGTCCAGGGCCTCGGGCTTTCTGGTGACGTCCTCGGGCCTGGTCTCCTGGTAGATGGCCTTGGCGTGTTTCTCGTTTATGGCCATTCCCACTATTGTCTTGTCGTCCATGGCTAACCTCCTCTGCATCAAGGGAACCTGATTCCCGACTTGCCGTCCCAGTCAGGGGGCGGGCAGGTTGAGGGGGCATCGGGGTTCCACTTGTAGATGACACCCTGCTCTTCGAGGGACTTTATCTCTTCAACCGAGAGTCCCAGCACCTTAGAGAAGACGTACTCGTTGTCTATGCCAACAGGCCGGGCTCCCCAGCGCAGCCTGCTGGGCGTGCCGCTCATCCTGGGCGGGTAGCACTGCTCCCTGAATGGACCGTAGATCTCGTCCTCGTACTCCTGGATGGAGCCCCTCTCCAGGTAGGCCTCTCCGTAATAAACGTCGTCCACCTCGAGCACCCTGGTGGCGGCAAAGCCGTACCTGTCTCCCAGCTCTTCCACCTTGCCCACGTGCATCTTGGAGGTCCACGAAGAGATCTCTTTCAGCAGGTCCCTGGCGTTCTCGTCCTTCAATCTCTCCAAGGGATCGTGGTATTTCTCGAAGAGGTCCATGCGTCCCATGGCCTGGCAGAGGCCCTTGAACTCCTCTTCGGTGAAGGCGGTTATGGCCACGTGACCGTCGAGGCAGTCGAAGAGGTCAGAGGGGCAGATGGCAAGATCCCGGTTGCCTGTCCTGGGCCTGTTCTCTCCCGTTAGGTAGGTATATATCCATGTCCAGTCGAGCATTCGTATCACGTTCTCGACCTGCTGCTGGTCGATGAACTGGCCCTCTCCCGTTCGCTCCCTGTAGTTCAGGGCCGAGACGATGGAGACGGCGCACATCAGCCCGTTTATCCAGTCGGCTATCCAGACCCCTGACTTCAAGGGGCCCCTCTCTTCGAAACCGGTGATGTAGGCCAGGCACCCCATGGACTGGGCAATGGCATCGTAAGATGTGCGTCCTGTCCAGGGTCCCCAGCTTCCGAATCCCGACACGTGTAGCTGGATGATGGATGGGTTCACCTTCTTCAGCTCGTGGTAGTCCACCCCCCACTCCGCCATTCTTCCAGGGGTGAGGTTGTCAACCACCACGTCGGCCTTCTTCACGAACTCCATGAACAGCTCTTTTGCCTTGGGGTT
The DNA here is from genome assembly GCA_964593115.1 of uncultured Aquificales bacterium. Lineage (GTDB taxonomy): Bacteria > Thermosulfidibacterota > Thermosulfidibacteria > Thermosulfidibacterales > JALWSI01 > JALWSI01. Next base: position 5,286 of record CAZQJB010000060.1, on the reverse strand, counting down.
ACCCAGGTGCATTCCCACCCAGTACTTGTTGTGCTGCTGCTCCCAGAGTCCAGGTGACATGTTCTTCCAGAAGTATGCGTAGGGGGTGACGTAGCGCATCTGGTCTCCCTGGGGTGCCTCGAACTTGATCACCTCGGCGCCAAACTCTGAAAGGTAGTCTGTGGCCGATGGACCTAAGACCACCGCCGTGACGTCGAGCACCCTTACGCCCTGAAGGGCGTCGGGCTTCAAGAAGGCGTTTTCGAATCCCAACGCCTCTCTTGCCCAATCGAAGAATTGGCTGGTCATCGCTTATTCCCCCGTTATGTTTGGTTTTAAATGACTCCCTCGGCCTTCAGTTCCTCGAGGCTTTTTGCCCCCAGCCCTAAAAGGGTGCCGTAGATGAAGCTGTTGTCTGCACCCACGGGTCTGCACAGCCATTTCACCCTGGGGGGGGTCTCGGTCATCTTCCAGGGCTGGTTGGCGATGGTCACCTCTCCGTAGATGGGGTCGTTGAACCTCTCGAGGGTGCCCCTCTCCCACCAGTTGTCGGTCTCCATGGTCTCCCACGAGGAGCAGACCTTTCCGGGTACCACCACACCTCCCTGGCCGCTCTCTTTGGCCTTGCGGTTGGCCTCCATGCACTTCTCGTAGATCTCCTGGTAGGTGTGCTGAAGGGTCCATTTCTCTATCTCTTTGTAGGCCTTCTTCATGTTCTCGAAGTTGAGGCGTTCGAAGATGGTGGGATACTCCTCCCGCAGGTCTGGCCTCTCGATAACCTCGGTCAAGAGGTACCAGTTGGGGTCTGAGAATCCCGAGAGGAAGCAGAAGCCGTCTTTGCACTTAAAATAGGTGTAGCAGAAGACGCCGGCGTCCAGGTTGCCAACCCGCTCAATGGTCTCTCCCCTGTCGTGGTAGTAGGTGAGGCTGTAGTTTATCATACGGCCCAGGGCCTCTGCAGAAGAGATGTCGATCATTTGCCCCTTGCCGGTTAGGTGGCGGTAGTGAAGGGCCACCAAGATGGAGAATGCGGCATAGGCGCCACCGCAGTACCAGCCCATCCAGTTGCCCTGCTTGGTGGGTACCTCCCACTCCTTGGGATCGCTTGGGTCTTCCACGTACTCTCCCGAGACGTAGGTTACCCCAGACATGGCCTGGTCCACCACGTCTGAGCTCCCTTTGCCGCAGGTGGCACGGGGGCCGAACTGCCCATAGGTTGTGATGGCACAGTAGATTAGCGAGGGGTTCAGCTCTTTCAACTGCCTGTACCCTATACCCCACTGGTCCATCTGGCCGGGCTTGAAGGTCTCGATGAGCACGTCCATCCTGCCGTCAACCAGGCGTTTAAGAAGCTCGCGGCCCTTCTCGGTCTCGAGGTTGAGGGTGACGTGGTACTTGTTGCGCCCCTCGTTCAGGTATCCCAGGCCTACCCCGCCCTTGGTGATGCCAAAGGGGGCGTAGCCCCTTGCCGGGTCTCCCCCAGAGGGTTCTATCCTGATGACGTTTGCTCCCAGCTCGGCCAGGATGGACGAGGCGAAGCATCCGCCCATGTTGGAGTAGCTCAGGTCAAGCACCCAGATGTCGTCTAAGGCCTCGGGCTTTGTTCTTGCGTACTTGGGGTCGTCTTTCTCCCTTATCCACTCATCCCAGGGTATGCTCTTGTCTGCCATCTCTCTCACCTCCTCACGGGAATATCCTTCCAGATTCGCCGTCCCAGTCTTCGGGGGGTTTTCTCCCGGGATAGTCTGTCCACTTGCCTATCACCCCCTTCTCTTCCAATGCCTTTAGCTGGTCGGTGGTGAGTCCTAAGAACCTGGTGAACACGTATTCGTTGTCGAAGCCCACGGGTTTGCCCATCCACTTTATCCGCCCGGGGGTCTCAGAGAGCTTGGGGGCTATGCCCTCTTCCACCGAGTGGCCCAGGATGAGGTCGTCTATGGTCCACTTGAATCCCCTCACCTCGAAATGGGGATCCGAGTAGTGGTCAACGCCGTTGTGCACCTTTTCTGCGCCGAAGCCGTATTTTTGGGCCAGGGCGTCGATCTCGGGCCAGAGCAGCGAGGCCACCCAGTCTCTCACCACCTTCAAGAGCACAGGGGCGTTATCTTCTTTCACCCTTTCGAGGTTGGTGGCAAACCTTGGCTCAGAGGCCAGGTCTGGCCTTTCCATGGCCTGGCACAGGGCCTTGAACTCGGTGTCGTTCACCGCGGAGACCGCCACCAGGACCCCGTCTTTGCTCTTGAAGATGTCAGAGGGGCAGATGGCCACGTCCCTGTTGCCGTAGCGCTCGCGCCCCTTGCCCTCAAGGCCCTGGTATATCCACGTCCAGTCCATGGCCCTCATGATGTTCTCGGTCTGCGAATACTCGATGTACTGGCCCTTGCCGGTGCGGTCCCTGTAGTGGATGGCCGCCAGTATTCCCACTGCAGACATCAACGCCCCGTAGTAGTCGCACAGCCAGATGCCGCTCTTCATGGGAAGCCTGCCAGGGAAGCCCGATATCCACGCCTCTCCCGACTCAGACTGGGCGATGGCGTCGTAGGAGGGACGCTCTACGTAGGGTCCCCACTGCCCGAAGCCGTTGTTGGCGATGTAGATGATGCGGGGATTCACCTCCACCAGGTCCCGGTAGCCTATGCCCCACCTGTCCATGGTGCCTGCCCTTAGGTTCTCGATCACCACGTCTGACTCGGCCACCAGCCTCTTGAATAGCTCTTTGCCCTCTTCGTGGTGCACGTCTATTGTGATGTGGTATTTGTTGCGGGCCTCTTTGAGCCATCCCATGGCCTGGTTCTTGTAGAACCGCCCCCAGGGGGTGAGTGAGCGCATGGTGTCTCCCATGCCTGGCAGCTCCACCTTGAACACCGTGGCCCCGAACTCTGCCAGGTACGAGGGTGTGGCAGGCCCCAGGATCAAGGTGCAGAGCTCAACTATCTTGATGTCCTTTAGCGCCTCTCCCTTCTGGAACACCTGATCGAGGGAGAAGGTCTCGGCGGTCCATTGGAAGTAGTCGTTCTTCTCCATCTGAAATCCTCCTGAGTCTATTGGGGTTAACTCTCTCGCCTCTCTTTGGGATGAGCCAATCCCCCCTACCGAAGGCATTGGCGACATTTACAATAAAACGATGGTTTATTCTTTTTTACGGCCTTCTTCAGACAAATCCGCTCATCTTGTTTCGGTCTCATCTCCTTGTGGATATTTCGGGGTATAAGACTGCAATCGTTGTATGTCAAGAAAAGTTTTGACTATGCTTAAAAAAGTTAGATGAGGTTATAAAAACAGCGGTTTACTTGATTTGGAGCTTTTTAGAGAATAAGAGGCGGCAATATCATTGGTAGAGAGGAGGAGGTAGAATGAGGCGCTGTGTGGTTGTGGTGTTATCGGTGCTATTTCTCGTATCCTTGGGCTTCTCCCCCTCGTGGGGGAGAGAGTCGAGCTACCGTATTGGCGGTCTGTTTGCGGTGACCGGCCCTGCGGCGTGGCTGGGAGACCCGGAGAAGAAGGCACTGGAGCTCATGGTTGAGCGTATCAACAAAGAGGGGGGGATAAACGGCCACAAGGTTGAGGCGGTCATTTACGACACCCAGGGCGATCCCCAGGTGGCCGTGCTGAAGGCACGTAGGCTTGTGACCAGGGACAGGGTGATGGCCATAATCGGCACCTCGCGCACCCCCACCTCTGCGGCGGTGATGAAGGCTTTGCAGCTCGAGAGGCGGCGCTCGCGCTTTGCGGTGCCCATGGTGTCGTGTGCAGCGGGCAAGATACTGACCAGCCCGGTCAAGCCCTGGCTATTCACCACTCCCCAGACCAATGCCCTGGCGGTTGAGAAGGTGCTTGAGTACCTCTCGAAGACCAACAGGACCAAGGTGGGGATGCTTTACGTCTCCAACGCCTTCGGAGAAGACGGTTACGAGAACCTGAAGAGGCTTGCCCCGAGATACGGGATAACCGTTGTGGGGGTTGAGACCTACAGTGGGGGAGACAGGGACATGACCGCCCAGCTCACCAAGCTGGCAGACAAGGGCCCCCAGGCGATAATCAACTGGTCGGTGGGCCCCACATCTGTGGTGGTTACCAAGAACTTCAAGCAGCTCGGCCTGGACAAGAAGGGCATGGTGCTGGTGATGAACCACGGCCAGGGTAACGTGAAGTACATCGAGTTGTGTGGTGATGCGGCCGAGGGAGTCATTCTGCCTGCAGGAAAGGTGCTGGCCACCGGCTCTCTGGCACCCAACGATCCCCAGACCAAGGTGCTCAAGGAGTTCAAGGCCCTCTACGAGAAGACCTACCATGAGCAGGTTTCACCCTTTGCAGGGCATGCCTACGACGCGATTCTTCTCATAAAAAACGCCCTTGAGAAGGGCAAGGTGAAACCCGGTGACAAAAAAGGACTGCGCAAGGCCCTTGAGACCTATTGCGACGGCGTTGTGGGGGTGGATGGGGTGTTCCACTATGGCCCGTCTGACCACAACGGGCTCTCGAAGAACGCCTTGGTGATGCTGAAGGTGAAGAAGGGCGCCTTCACCCTGCTTGCGCCTTAGAGAGAGGGCAAGACTATCAGAATATTTGGCAAGGAGAACAGTATGTTGAAGAGATTGGCAGTGGCGGTATGCGCGGTGTTTGCCTTATCCATTGTGGCCGGCACCGCAATGGCGGAACAGGCATACAAGATTGGTTGTATCTTTGCGGTGACCGGTCCCGCGGCATGGCTGGGAGATCCAGAGAAGAAGACCGTGGAGATGGAGGTGGAGAAGATAAACAAGGATGGGGGTATTATGGGTTATCCCCTTAAGGTGGTCATCTACGACACCAAGGGTGCCCCCCAGCTGGCGGTGCTGAAGGCCAGGCAGCTTGTGACCAGGGACAGGGTGATGGCCATAATAGGGCCATCGCGCACCCCCACCTCTGCGGCGGTGATGAAGGCGTTGCAGCTCGACAGGGAGCACCCCCGCTTTGCGGTGCCCATGGTGTCGTGTGCAGCGGGCAAGATACTGACCAGCCCGGTCAAACCCTGGGTCTTCACAACACCCCACACCAACGCCTTGGCCGCGGCCAAGGCCATGGAGTACCTGAAGCAGAAAGGTATCAAGAGAATCGGCGTTCTCTACGTCTCCAACGCCTTTGGCGAGGACGGTTACGAGAACCTGAAAGGGTTAGCTGGCAGGTACGGCATGGAGATCGTGGGGGTTGAGACCTACGGAGGCGGGGACAGGGACATGACCGCCCAGCTCACCAAGCTGGCCAAGGCCAGGCCCCAGGCGATAATCAACTGGTCGGTGGGCCCCACATCTGTGGTGGTTACCAAGA
>CAZQJB010000059.1:0-8552 GCA_964593115.1 uncultured Aquificales bacterium | reverse complement strand
CGACGGTATTGCCTTCATCCACGCAGGGGGAGACATGGTCAGCTTCGAGCTTGCGCCAGGTGAGACCATGAAAATAGACACCGGCTCGGTGGTGGCCTGGGACGAAAGTGTCACCTACGACGTGGCCTTCGTGGGAAGCATAAAGTCTGCCATATTTGGTGGCGAGGGCATATTTCTTACCACCCTTACCGGTCCGGGAACGGTTATTGTTCAGACCATGACCCTTGCAAAACTGAGACGGATAGTTGGGGCATACCAAGGCAGCTCAGAAGAGGGCGGTTCGCTTACCAAGACCCTTGGGGTTGCAGCAGGTGCCGCGGGGGTAGGGGGTATTCTGGGTAGTATTCTTGGAGGAGAGGATGGCTGAGCTGTTTTAGGTGAGACGTCCTCCCATGATGGGGAGGACGTCTGTTGAGGTTTAGCTTGCGAATCTTGCCACCACGTTCAGAAGGCGTTCTTTGTCCAGTTTGAGCTCGTAGGCGTCAAAACCTGCCTCCATACCTGCCTTTATCTGCTCTTCTCCACCAAGGGCTGTCAGGGCTATAACCGGGATTCCCGCCAGCCTGGGATCCTTCTTGATGTGCTGGACAAGCTCAATGCCGTTCATGCCGGGCATCTCTATGTCGCTCAGTATTATGTCGTACTGTTCTCCTGCCTTCAGCTTCTCCCATGCCTCTATGCCGTCGGTGACCACGTCTATCTTGTAGCCGGCGCTCTCTAAATGCCGGCGTACCACGGTGCGGAAGAAGGGGGTGTCCTCGGCGTAGAGTATCCTCACCTCCTTGTCTAATACTTCGTCGTGGCTCTGCCCGAACTGCTCTGGATCCACCCTGGATAGAAGCTCGAAGAGGTCTATGAATATGGTCATCTTTCCGTCTATTATCTGCGAGCCCAGCACGCAGTCCATCTTCATTGACTCTTCGTCTATGTGAAGCTCAGATTCAAGAACATCCACGATTCTGGTGGCCACTATACCAACCACCCCTTCGCCCTTTCTCGGCACTATGACAAAGAGGTTCTCTTGCTCCATATCCTCTGGCATGCTCACGTCAAGGTAGTTCTCGATCCTTATGAGCCTGCAGCTTTTACCCCTCAACTGGATAAACTCCTGGTCTCTGACCCGCTCGATATCAGATGTCTTTATCTTGTCTATGCGGGCCACCAGGGCCAGGGGCAGGCTGAAGTACTCGTCTGGGTGGTTGTTGAATATCAGCAGGTATTGCTTCTCTACCATCTCTCTGCGTCTCCTGGCCACGTCCTCCATGCGGGCTGCATCCTCTATGCTGGCGAACCTCAGGTTTGCGTAGTTGGCCATGCGTGGCACGTCTAAGATCATACATACTGTGCCGTCACCAAGTATGGTGGCCCCAGAGAATGTGGGTATCTGTTTTATGAAAGACGACAGGGGCTTAACCACGATCTCCTGGGTGTCCTCTACCGCGTCCACTATTATACCGTACCTATTGAATCCAACCTTCACAACCATGATGGTGAAGTTCTGAGGTTTACGCCTGTCCTCCTTCTTTCTGGTCTCTTCCTCTTGTTGCAGGAGTTGCTCTGATGCCTCGTATCCTTCCATTGCAGGGGCGGATCTTCGGTCTGCCAGCCGTTTCCTTCTGTCTACCATTCTCTCCCCTGTTTCGGGGTGTATAAATGTTCTCGGTATGCCCAGAAGGTCTGCCAGCCGAACCAGGGGCAACAGTTTACCTCTAAGCCTTAGAACCTCGTGGTCCCTCACCCTCTCTATGCACATCTTGCCTTCGCCCCCGGTCTCTGCCAGTACAACCTCCTCTAAATTGACCTGTGGCACCGCAAACCTGAAACCCTCCACGTTGGCTATTAGCGATGGAATGATTGCCAGGGTTAAGGGTAGCTTCACCGTTACCGTGGTTCCTTTGCCCGCCTCGCTGCGTATGTCGATGGTGCCACCAAACTTCTCGAAGTTGGTCTTAACCACGTCCATTCCCACGCCACGGCCCGAAATGTCTGTGACCTGCTCTGCTGTGGAGAATCCCGGCTTGAATATGAGGTTTATGGCCTCCTGGTCTCCCATCTCTTCGGCCTGCTCAGGGGTGATCATTCCTTTCTCTATGGCCTTCTGTTTCATCTTCTCGGGATCTATTCCCCTGCCGTCGTCCTCAATCTCTATGTTCACCTGTCCGCCCTCGTGGTATGCCCTTAACCAGATGGTTCCCACGGGGTCCTTACCGGCGGCTATTCTATCCTTTGGGGGTTCTATGCCGTGGTCTATGCTGTTCCTGATAAGGTGGGTGAGGGGATCGCTTATAACCTCGATGATAGAGCGGTCCAGCTCAACCTCGCTACCCTCGATTATCAGGTTTATCTGTTTGTTAACCTTTTTGCTAAGGTCGCGGACTACGCGGGGGAACTTGTTGAACACCGTGCCAACAGGCTGCATACGGGTCTGCATAACGTTCTCTTGCAGCTCTGTGACTCGTTGGGAGAGGGTGTGAAGAACGCTTATCTCTTCGTTAGCAAGGTATTGAAGCAGCTGATTTCTGCATAGAACCAGCTCTCCTGCCAGGTTCATAAGCCTGTCCAGCAGGGATACGTCGAGCCTCACGGTCTCCTGTTTTGGGGTGCTCTTATCCTTCTTGTCGGCAGGGGCCTTCTTGGCCTTTTTGGCAGCGGGTTTGGCAGCTGGTTTTGCAGGGGCCGCGGCCTTCTCCTCAACAGGGGCAGCGGGTTTTGCCTCTTCTTTAGGTTTAGCCTCTTCTGGAATATCTTGTTTGGGAATCTCCTCGAGATCCGACTCTTCTACCTTCAGGGTGAATGCCAGCAGCTCTTTCTCGGTGAATATGGTTTCGTAGAGTATCTCGCCTTCTCCGGTCTTATCGGTGTCTGGGGTTATCTCGGCAGGATCGAATGTGGACGCAAGAACAGAGCCAAAGGTGTTAAGCAAGGCCAAGAGATTCTCGTATCCCTGCTCTTCCACCGCCTTGGCCACGTTCTGAAAGTCGAGCTTTATTTTGTAAACTCTCGATGCGCTTTCGTTCACCTTCTTCTGGAGCTCTGGGGTTATTGTGATGCTGTCTGGAAACTCTCCAGCGTCCTTCTCTGTCTTATCTTTGCCTTCCTGGGGCTCCTCTGTGGAGGTGTCCGCTGGGGCTGCCGTCTCCTCCATGGCCTCTTTGGGAACGCTGCCCTCTGCTATTGCCTCGAGCTGTGCAAGCTCTTCTGATATGTCGTACTCAGTGCTGTTCTCTATGTCGTCTATCATTATCTTCAGCTTGTCAGCACCAGAGAGAAGGGCGTCTGCGATCTCGCTGGTGACTACCAGCTCCCCATCTCTCACCCTCATCAGGATGTTCTCCATGGTGTGAGATAAGGCAGAGATGGTCTGCAGGCCGAAGAAACCGCTTGCCCCTTTCACCGTGTGTATGGCACGAAACACCCTGTTCACCAACTCTGCATCGGCGTCTGCCCCTTGGCGCTCCATTTCGAGAATATCGCTTTCGATGTCGGCCAGGTGCTCCTTGGCCTCCACCACGAACTCCATTAACATCTCTCTGTCTTCTGCGTTCATCACCCCTCAACCTCCGTCAAGAGATTAGTTTGTAATAGGTTCCCCCTTTGGGGGAGCGCACCATATTGAACATCTTTGATGCGCTGGTGCCTATCATGGTTTCTGATGCCCCCAGGAATAGAACACCGTGGGGCTTCAGGGTTCCTGCCAACTTTTTGAAGAGCTCTTCTTTGAAATCCTTTGAGAAATATATGGTCACGTTTCTGCAAAAGAGTATGTGAAACTTGCCAAGGGTGGTGAAGGATTGCTGAAGGTTGAGCTGCTTGAAGGTGACCATGCGTTTCACCTCTGGTTTCACCGTGGCAGCGTCTGCTCCATCAGGGTCTTTTACGAAATAGCGATCCAGTATTTCAGGTTTCATTCCCCTTCTTAGGGCCAACCATTGGTATTTTCCTGCCTTTGCCACTGCCAATGCCTCTCGGGATATGTCCGTTGCCAGTATCTCGAACTTGCCAGGGTCAACCTTTCTGTTGCGCCTCGCCTCCTCAAGAATGGAGATTGCTATAGAGTAGGGTTCTTGACCTGTTGAGCATGCGGCAGACCATATTCTTATCTTTTCGGTGGGGTACCTTTCCAGTATCTCTGGCAGAACCTCTTCACGTAGTATCCTGAATGGGTGCTCGTCTCTGAACCAGAAGGTTTCGTTGGTGGTTATGGCCTCTACCACCTCGTCTTTAAGCTTGCCCATTCTGTCTCTGCTCAACCTTTCGTAGAGTTCCAGATATGAGTTCAGCCCCTCTTTCTTCAAGATAGGACCAAGGCGACTGCGCATCAGGTACATCTTCTCTTTTCCCAGGGTTATCTTTGTCTCTTTCTGGATAAACTCCTGAAGAAGCTTGAACTCCTTCTCGCTCAGGGGTGGCAGTTGGGAGATAGGCATCTCTTACCCCCTTCCTGCCAGCCTTGCTATTGCCCCGGGAATCTCGCTGAGGTCAAGAACCTCGTGGGCTATGCCTTTATCAACCAAGCACCTTGGCATACCGTAAACCACGCAGCTCTCTTCGTTCTGTGCTATGCAGTAGGCCCCCTTTCTTTTGAGCATGGCCGCACCTTGACAGCCATCGTTACCCATCCCTGTCATCACCACAGCCACGGTTCTTTTGGGCTCGAAGGCCTCTGCGACCGATCGGAAAAGTACGTCCACCGCTGGTCGGCACCCGTGTTCAGGGGGATTGTCGTTAAGGTCTATTATTCTCTTTGCGCCGCTTTTTTTCACCACCATGTGGTGGCCGCCAGGGGCTATGTAAACGGTTCCCGCTTCTATGGTCTCTCCCCTTTCTGCCTCTTTCACCTTCAGGGCAGACTTCTTGTCCAAGCTGTCTGCAAGTGACTTTGTGAAAAGAGGGGGCATGTGCTGAACCAGGACTATGGGGAAGGGCAGCTTGCCCGGCAACTTGGGGATCACTTCGCTAAGGGCCTTTGGTCCCCCCGTTGAGATTCCCAAGGTCACGACTTCTGTGTTTCTTGGGGGAGAAGTTCGCGTTACTGGCCTCTCTGGAGCCTTGGTTTTTAAGGGCCTCTCGGGGACCTTGAAGGCCGGTTTTCTTCTGGTGAACCTCCTTTTTAGCCCCTCTATGAAGGCCTCTATTTCCCTTCGAAGACTGTTAAGCAAGTACTCCTTTGCCTCCTCTGTGGACGATGCGTCTGGCTTTACGATGAAGCTCAATGCCCCCTTCTGAAGGGCCTTCACCGTGATGTCCGCGTTCTTCTTGTTGGCTCCCGAGACCATTATCACCCCTATCTCTGGCCAACGCTTCTTTATCTCTTCAAGGGTCTTCAAGCCGTCCATCACCGGCATCTCGATGTCAAGGGTTACGAGATCTGGCTTGAGAGACTCTATCTTCTGAAGGGCATCCTTACCGTTGGATGCGCTTCCTACCACCTTCACATTTGGGATCTTCCTCAACAGGGAGGAGAGGATGATCCTGTATGTGAGCATATCGTCTACTGTTATTACTTTTATAGTATCCATCATCATTCTACTGGTTCTCTTTCAACTCACCCTTGGACGGTGGAGCAAGTAGCCTGCCCACGTTCAGTATGGTTAAAAGCGCCCCTTCCATCTTGTACACCCCCTCTAAATACCCTAATTCTACGCCTATGGCGTTTGCCGGTGGGGGTTCAATATCCGCGTCGTCCGCAGATACCACGTCCCCTATACGGTCCGCTAAGATACCCACACTGTCGTCGCAGGTGACTATACCCTCTTCGTGCGCCACCTCTGACAGGGCCTGGTTGGTCTTGATAATGATCAGGGAGCTCTGGGGTGTTATCTCACGTGGCTCCATGCCCAGCCTAACTCCCACGTCCAGCACCGTGACCACCTGCCCGCGCAGATTTACCAGACCTCTGACGAAGTCAGGGGCGAGCTGAACGGGATGCACCTCTGGGTTCTTGGTTATCTCCTGTACCGTAAGAATGGAGATCCCAAAGGGATCCCTTCCCAGGTAAAATGTAGCGTACTGCCCCATAATCACCTCCTGATTTGGCTCTTCTGCCCAATCTTCATCACTTAAAACCTCTTATACCTCCTAATATAGCTAAAGAGATGGCCAAAGGCAAAGGCCATGGGAAGAAAAAACTGTTCGTCTTTAATCCTGCTCCTCTACTCACGGCAATTTTTGCCTGTGATTGGGGGCGTATCCCTTGCAGACACCCCTGTTTGAGAATAATCAAGTGGGCATGAAAGGGCCAAGCATTAAAGATACCCCTTTGGAAGAGAGGCCCCGCGAGAAGATGAGGCGCCTGGGACCAGGGGCCTTGAAGAACCACGAACTCATGGCCGTTATCCTTGGCAGGGGAAGCAGGCGTGAGGGAGTGCTTGAACGCGCCGAAAGGATATTAGAGCAGTACCGCGACTGGAATGCCTTTAGGGAGAAAGGGGTAGATGAGCTTCAAGAGAGCCTTGAGCTGCCCTTCACCCAGGCGTGCCAGGTTGCTGCAGTGTTCGAACTGGGGCAGAGGCTGTTCAGGGAGACGGATGAGGTGTTTCTATCTTCTCCCCAGAGCGTGTTCAGGTACGTGGAACCTATGGCAAGGTTGAAAAAGGAGCACCTTAAAGGGCTCTACCTTGACACCAAAAATCGCCTGGTGAGAGAAGAGACCATATCCATAGGCACCCTTAACTCCAGCCCAGCCCATCCCAGGGAGGTCTTCTTGCCCGCCATAGAGAGTGCCTGTGCCTCGGTGATATTGGTTCACAATCACCCAAGCGGTGATCCCTCGCCCAGCGAACACGATATTGCCCTCACCAGGAAGATGGTGGGGGCAGGAAGGTTACTCGAGATACCCGTGCTGGACCACGTTATAGTGGCGAGAAAGGGGTTCGTCAGCATGAAGAAGGAGGGCTTGCTGCCGTGATAACCTACGCTGGTAAGGGCGAGGAGATTACCGGCTTCTCCGGCAGTAACTCGGTGACCATAGGCAACTTCGACGGGGTGCACCTTGGTCACCAGGAGCTGATTGCCAGGGCCCGTGCCAAGTCGGTTGAGGTAGGGTGTAAAACCTTGGTTCTCTCGTTCTTTCCCCATCCCTTGTGGGTGATATGCCCAGACAAGGCTCCCCCTTTGCTCACCCCTTTTCACGTGAAGAAGAGGATACTCGAGATGTACGGGGTCGATATATTCGTAGCCATAGAGTTTTCCAGGGAGTTCGCCGGATGGACCCATCACAGGTTCCTTGAAGAGATACTGGTTGAACGGCTCAGGTGCGTTCACCTTGTGGTGGGACCTGACTTCAGGTTCGGAAAGGGTAGGGCAGGGGATATCGAGTTTTTAAAAAACAATGCACCTTTCACCGTAGAGGTGGTTCAACCCGTACTTGTCAGAGGAGAGCCTGTTAGCAGCACGAGGATACGCAAGCTTTTGATGGACGAGGGTGACGTCTCTTTGGCGGCAGAGCTTTTAGGCAGGGCATACAGACTCTCGGGCAGGGTGGTTAAAGGTGACAGCCGGGGTCACGAGTTAGGGTTTCCCACTGCCAATCTGGAACCGGTTTCCAGGTCGTTGGTTCCTAAAAGGGGTACCTACCTCACCAGAACCCTGTTGAATGGGGAGGGATGCTATCCGTCGGTGACGAACATTGGCAAGAATCCCACCTTTGGCGAAAGGGAGGGATTAAGGGTAGAGACGCACCTTATAGGTTTTGATGGTGACCTGTTGGATAAAGAGATCTCCGTAGAGTTCATAGAGAGGATAAGGGACGAGATGAGATTCGGTTCTCCCGAAGAGCTGGTGTCACAGATAAGAGAGGATGTTCTCTACGCAATGAGGGTATGCGAGGCGGTGCACTCTTGAATAAGCGATTAGGTATTCTTTGTACTGTTGTTGTCATGCTTTTGCTTGGTTCAAGCAGCGGTTGGGCCTTGCAGAAGGTGAGGCGATGGAGCGCCCCAGACCATACCAGGATATCCTTAGACCTGAAAGTTAAGGTGCCTTACCGGTACCACATTCTCTACAATCCCTACAGGATAGAGATCGAGCTGTTCAGGGACAGGGTGCTCACCCCTGGCATTATGACCGTGGGCGACAAGGTGGTTAAAAGGATCACCTGGGGATACAGGAACGGTAGGCAGGTGGTCACCATAGAGCTTGAAAGACCGTACGCCTTCAACGTCTTTGACCTCAAACCGTCCAAGACCATTCCCTACTACAGGGTGGTGATAGACGTTATGAAGGGCAAGGAGACGGTTAGACTCCAGAAGGAGAAGCGCGAGGCCACCGCCAGGCGTCTGAAGGCCGAGAAGAAGTTCATAGTGGTCTTGGATCCAGGACATGGGGGAAGCGATCCTGGGGCCATCGGTCTATTCGGTATACGGGAGAAAGATATAGTTCTCAGCGTAGCCAGATTGGCCCAGAGGGAGATAGACAAGAATCCCCACATGAAGGCATACCTGACAAGAACGGGTGATTACTTTGTCCCCTTGGCAAAGAGGGTAGAGATCGCCCACGACTACAAGGCAGACGTGTTTATCAGCATACACTGCAACACCGCTCACAGCAGGAGT